>NZ_LAVM01000031.1:0-60335 GCF_001083815.1 Nocardiopsis sp. SBT366
GCATGCCGGGGGTGCCAGGACCTCCGCCCGTGGCGGAGGCCAGGAACGCAGCCGCACCACGTGGCTCTCGGAGGACGAGAAGGTGTGGGGCACCACCGCACGGGGCGGCCCCGCCTCACTCGGACGCCCCGGAACACGAAAAGACAAGGGAGTGAGCAGCGTTGGACATGTCCCTGCAGGGTCAGATGGAGAGGTCACTCGAACAACTTCGCCAGAGCCAGGAGCGGCTGGCGG
This sequence comes from Nocardiopsis sp. SBT366, assembly GCF_001083815.1. Classification (NCBI taxonomy): domain Bacteria; kingdom Bacillati; phylum Actinomycetota; class Actinomycetes; order Streptosporangiales; family Nocardiopsidaceae; genus Nocardiopsis; species Nocardiopsis sp. SBT366. The sequence goes on from NZ_LAVM01000031.1 coordinate 235, forward strand.
AGGCAAGCGCAAACCTGGAGTCGGTTACCGCCGAAGCGGCGTCCAAGGACCGGATGCTCAGCGTGACGGTGAACGCGAGAGGCGAGATCGCTGAGATGCGGTTCCACACCGAGAAGTACCGGATGATGGCACCCGCCGAACTCGCCGCCGCGATCATCGAGGTCGTCGAACGAGCCCGGCGCGACGTGGCCCAGCAGGTCTCCACGGCCATGGGCACACTGGTGCCGGGCGACTCGGCGGCACGGGAGCAGGCGGTGGCGGGCGACCCGACCGCTCTGCTGGAGGAACTGGGTCTGGGCAACGTGCGGTCGCCCAAGTGACGGTCGGCCGGGAGCGGGGGAGGAACGTGCCTCCCCCGCTCCGGGCCATGACGACGGAGACGGGACAGGACGAGCAAGGAGGGGAACATGTCGGAACGCATCTCGATCGACCCTGAGGCGGTAGCCAGGGACGGGGCCGAGATCCACCAGCTCGCCGCCATGGTGGGGGCGATCGACCAGTCTCACACCACCTCCGCCGACGCCCTGGGCGAGTGCTGGGGTGAGGGAGACGCCGTCGCCAAGTCGTTCGAGGCGAACTACCTCCCGGCGCGTGACGAGTTCGCGGTCTTCCTGAAGACACTCCGTACGGCGTTCGAGGACACCGCCGAGGCCACCATCGACACGGCCAAGCAGTTCGGCCGCTCCGAGCAGTACGGCATCGACACCGCGGCGCGCCTGGGCGGGATCCAGGGCGGTACCGGTGGTACCAGCGGGAGGCACTGACCCCCATGGGAATGGAACTGCCCGCCGAACTCCGCAACCTGTTCTCGGTCCTGACAGGTTCGGAGTGGCCCACCGCCGACGAGACGCGGCTGTGGGAGCTCGCCCAGGTCTACGGCACCACCGCTGACCATTTGGAGGTCGAGCTCCCCCAGCTCGTCATCCGGATCAAGAACAAGGTGCGGGAGAACTTCGACGCCACGGCGGCGGACTTCTTCGACCAGTCGGTGGACGAGTTCACGGCGGGGCAGAACAACTACCTCGGTGAGGGGACGAAGGTCGCCCGGGGTCTCCAGGAGTACGTCCACAACGCGGGCACACAGGTGCAGTACGCGAAGTGGATGATCATCGGTCAGCTCGTCCAGCTGGCAGTGGAGATCGCCTGGGCGATCGCCATGGCGCCCTACACCTTCGGCGCCTCCCTGGCCAAGATCCCGATCTTCCAGGCGATCGCCCGCACCGTCATCGGGCGGGTCATGTTCCGGCTGCTCTCCACGCTGCTCCAGCAGATGGCGATCAGCCAGTTCTTCGCCCTCACGCTGGACGCGCTGATCCAGCGCATCCAGATCGACCAGGGCAACCGCAACGGGTGGGACCACAAGCTCACCGAGGACGCGGCCAAGGGCGCCATGCTGGACGGCCTGTTCGGCACCGCCGCCGTCTTCGGCGGCAGCGCTCTGTCCAATCAGTTCAACAAGCTGCTCGGCAACACCACCGGGCCCTCCATCACCAAACAGCTCGACGACAACTTCCCCACGGGCAGCGTCGGCGGCGGCCCCGGCGGACTGCCCGATGGGATCGGCGGCGTGATGGGCCGTAACAGCGACGAGTTGCTGCGGCCGTACGGCATGGACAACCGGCCCGGGTGGAACCGCCCGATCGACGGCGAACGCTTCCGCACTGACATGGGAGACCAGTTCGCCAACTCCCTGGGCGGCTCGATGGGCAAGGACCAGGCCCGCGACTTCGGTGAGCGCTACGCCGACGCCTTCACCCGGAACTGGGGCAGGGACGGACTCAACGACGCCCTGAACGACGTCGTGAGCAAGTACGGGCGGGGCCTGGACCCCAACATGCGCGACTTCCTGACCACGGGGGTGCCCACCGGGGTGCGCGACGGGCTCTCCGACGTCGGCTCCCACTGGAAGAACTTCCTGTCGCAGCTCGGCGGCCAGGGCATCGCCAACGCCGCCCAGGGCACTCTCAGCGAGGGTTTCTTCAACCTGCTCTTCAGCGACCAGAAGACCTTCACCGTCACCTGGCTGTCCGGGGTCTCCGGACTCGTCTCCGGTATGGTGCAGCAGAGTCTCACGACGGGCGGATTGCTGCTGCTCGACCACCTCAAGAACGCCGGTCTGCCCCCGGGCGTCCCTCCGCCCGCCCCGCAGCCCGGCCCTTCCGACGACGGTGTCAACGACAACCGCAGCGTCGGTGGCGATGTCGGCGGTTCCCCGGACGGGAACGGGAACGTCAGCACGTCGGATTCCGGATCCTCTTCGGGCGACTCCGCGTCGGACGCGTCCTCCTCGAACGGCTCCTCCCTGTCAGGGGAGGGCGATCGCTCGCGCGGACAGGGCAACGACTCGACCAACGACCCCACACGGGGCTCGACCCCACCGCCTCCCCCACCGCCCCAGCAGGTCACCACCGAGTCCTCCGACACGAACGGTCGGTCCGAGAACGGTTCCTCCCTGCCCGAGACACCGACCAACGAGAACGACGCCTCGAACGGGACGCCCACGACGCAGGACTCCTTCGGGCAGGGTTCCGAACGGCCCGTCAATCCCTCGAACGAGAACGAGAGCGGCAACGACTCCGACCACCTGAACCGGGGTGGACCGGAGAACACGTCCGTGGAGGACGACGGGGCCGGGGACGGGGCCGGGGACGGGCCCGTCCCCGGTGGCCAGGACCAGAACACCGGGGGCCAGGACCGCTCCCCCGAGGAGACCGGTGACGGCCAGGGCCCGGCGGTGGTGGACGGGCCCGAGACGACGACCGGGAGCCAGGACGGGTCCGAGAACCCGCCTGTCCGGGAGACTCCGAACCAGGAGCAGCCGCCGGTTCAGGGGAGCCCCGACCAGAACCCGCCTGCCGGGCAGACGCCGAACCAGGACCAGCCGCCTGTCCAGGGGAACCCTGACCAGAACCCGCCTGTCCAGGGGAACCCTGACCAGAACCAGCCCGTGCAGGAGGCCCCGCCCCAGGGGGCCCCGAACCCGAACCCTCCCGTCCAGGGGAACCCTGACCAGAGCTCGCCGGTTCAGGAGTCTCCGGTGCAGGGTGAGCCCTCCGGTGACGGTGTGGTGCGGGACGGGGGTGGTCCCGCGCAGGAGAATGGTGGGAACTCCCCGGTGCGGGAGACGCCGGTCGGGGAGCAGCCGCCCGTTCAGGCGGGTCCGGACCCGAATTCCCCTGTCCAGGAGTCTCCTGTGCGGGATGAGTCCTCCGGCGATGGTGTGGTGCGGGACGGGGGTGGTCCCGCGCAGGAGAATGGTGGGAACTCCCCGGTGCGGGAGACGCCGGTCGGGGAGCAGCCGCCCGTTCAGGAGAATCCTGACCAGAACCCGCCTGTCCAGGAGGCCCCGACCCAGGGATCCCCGAACCCGAATTCTCCTGTCCAGGGGAGCGCTGACCAGAACTCACCGGTGCGGAACCCGCCTGTGCAGGGCGATTCCTCCGGTGACGGTGTGGTGCGTGACGGGGATGGCCCCGTGCGTGAGAACACCGCTGAGGACACCCCCGTTCGGGACCAGCCGACCCAGGAGACCCCAGCTCAGAATCAGCCGATCCAGGACGCTCCGAACCAGGGTGAGCAGGTTCGGGAGACCCCGAACCAGAACTCCCCGGTGCAGGGTGAGTCCACTGGTGACGGTGTGGTGCGGGAGACCGGTGGTCCTGAACGTGAGAACGGGCCTGAGGACACCCCTGCCCGGGACACCCCTGTCCGGGAGACCCCGAACCCGGGGGAGTCGGACCAGAGCCCTCCGGCCCGGGAGGTCCCGAACCAGGAGTCGGACACTGACGGATCCGCCCGACCGATCGACAACCAGGTCCAGTCCTCCGACCAGAGCCCCCCGGCTCAGGGGCCAACGGACAACACCAGTACCAACGGGCAGCCCCCGCCCGGCTCGACCCCGAACGCGACCGGGCAGGGTTCGAGCGACGGCAACACGAACACCCACCGCCCGAACGGACGCGAGGGCGACTCCGAGACCGCCCCGGACAACGAGTCCGGACCCAACGACACCCGCACCACCCAGGACGACACCGGTTCCGACGTCCGGTCTCCCGGAGACGAGCGCTCCGGTGAGCAGGACCCCGGTGCGACCGTGCACCAGAACGGTGACCAGCAGGGACCGCTGAACGAGGACGGCTCCCAGGGCTCCACACGCGACGAGGACGGTTCCGGGGCGCCCGTCCGCCAGGACGACGGCTCGAACGAGGCGACCGCGCGACCCGACGGCACCCCCGTGCCCGTCGTGATGGCCCCGCCGCACAACCCCGCCGCGCAGGGCGGCCAGGAGTCCACGGGGGACGGGCGCCGCAACCAGACCAACACCCCACCGGTGTCCCGCCCGCGCCCCAATCCCGACGACCCGGCCCCCGTCTCCGACCGGACGCGTCCGCCCACGGACTGGCAGGACACGCGCGACAGCGTCGAACCCACGCGAGTGGGCGGCAACCGCGACCGCTCAGGTGTCGACACCGACGGCGTCGAGATCCTGCACGGATCCACCAAGGACAACCCGATCACCTCGATCGCGGAACGCGGCTTCGACATCCGTCGCGTCCCCCTGCCGGATCCCGGCCCCGACGGGCCGACGCACGTCACCGAACTCACGGTCCGGATGAACTTCGAGGCAGGCCCCGACGTCAGCCGGTCGGACGCGAACACGGCCCAACAGGTCTTCCTGAACCGGCTGAACGACGTCGTGAACGAGCGCTACCGTCTGCCCGACAGCGGGGACCAGCTCCACGTCCGTGTGGAGCCGGTCGGTCCCGACGGTCGTCCGCACGCCGACGTCACGTGGGTCCACGACAACCCGGACCTGCCCGGACGCAGCGACACCTCCAACTGGCGCCTGGACGACGGAGCCGACGTCTGGCTGCACGAGACCCTGCACCAGCTCGGCCTCAACGACGAGTCCCAGGACCGTTCCCAGGACGGGTCCGGCCGCCCTCGTGCCGTGCTCCGTGACTCACCGGACTCCACCGCCGTCCACGAGGCCGGCGGCTACATGGACTCTCCCGGCGGGCGCGACAACCGGCCCCCGCAGATCCTCAACCACTACCTGGAGCAGATCGAGACCCAGGCGAACGGGGCGTCGCGCTACGACCCGCCCGCCCGCGTGGGAGACCTTCCCGACTCCGTGCACCAGGATCTGTCCCAGGTGCTCGACCCCGACGGGAACCGCGACCACTCCGACAACGTGGCCCTGTTCGGTGCCGCGTACGACAGCCGTGTACGCGGTCGCGACAACGACCAGGTCCGCGCCGATCTCCCGCCCCGGCTGCGGGACGATTTCGACCGTACGGTCCAGGAGTGGACCACTGACGGGCGTTGGGACCAGGCCCTCGACACCGCACGCGACGCGGGCATGGACGCGCCGTTGTCGCAGATGCCGAGCGGACCCACGCCGGTGGCCACACAAGGCGGCGGAGACCACCGGGCCGCGTCACCCTTCTACAACCCGTTCAAGTCCAAGAGCGGGAGCAAAGACGGCAACAGCGGAGGCAGTGGCCGCAACAACGGGGGGAGCAGCCGGAACAACGGAGGCAGCAGCCGCGACGGCGGAGGCAGTGGACGGGACCGCCGAAGGCCCGAGAGCCACCGGATGCAGGACCTCACCAACCAGCGGGACAACGAGGGTGACCGTGGGGACCGTCGGCGGCCTCGTCGGCCCAGGGTCACCGACGACGGGGGCGAGGGATCCTCCCGTGCACCGCGCGGGAACAACCCGACCACCACGGGCGAGACGCCCCCGCCACCGCCACGGGTCCAGGACGGGACAGTGGCGCCCACCGACACCCAGCAACAGGTCGACGGTGACGACACGCGCCAGGACCCGCCGCAGATCGTGGTCACGCAGACCGACCTGACACCGCCGGACCCGCCGCCCGTGACCAGGCCGGTCACGCAGGAGACGACGGCGGTGCTCGACGCTCTCGCCGACGTCGGTCCCAACGTGGACTACGGCGGCTACTCCGGCATGCGGATGAACCCCGTCGCCGACGTCGACGGGTTGGAGCAGCGTCTGCTCGGCCAGATCACGCAGCACGGCGTGGAGCCGCACGGCCGGGCCTTCACGGAGGCCATCGAGCGCATCAGCGGAGGCCGCACTGTTCCGGGTGAGGCGATCGACGTCCCCGTGCACGTTCCCAACCCCAACCGGGACGGCGACGGCAACGACCAGAATCCTCCGCCCCCGCGAGGGAACGTGCGGTTGACGGTGGACCGCACGTGGCGCGACATCACGGACTCCCCCGACCACCGCGTCAACGCCGGGGACGCGACCGAGAACCGTGCCAAGACGGTGGGCAGCGGATCCCAGCAGAGCCGCAAGAGCGTCAACGTGGCGGCTCCCGTAACCATCATCGGCAAGGCCCTCGCCAAGCCGGCGTTGATCACCACCCGTTTGAAGGGGTCGTTCGCGGTCCGACAGCGCGGCACCGAGTACCAGACCAGCTCGGAACGCCGACACAAGAGCAAGGTCGACGTGGACGGGGACGGCCCCGCCCACTTCGCCGGCGATCTCGTCGTGAACGCGACCCTGGACGTCACGCCGTTGCCGCAGCCGCCCAGACCGGCCGGGGGGCAACAGGATACGGGCGGGCAGCAGCATACGGGTGGGCAGCGGCAACCGGGCGGACAACAGCAGCAGCCCACCGGACAGCAGGGCACCGGCGTGCAGCAGCCCGCCGGACAGCAGGGCACCGGCGTGCAGCAGCCCGCCGGGCCGCCGGTCCGGGTCAGCTTCTCCGACCGCTTGAACGACGCGTTCGACTTGGTCCTGGCGGGTCATCTGAGTGACAACAACGGTGACGGGGGCACCACCACCGACCGTGCGCCCCAACAGTTCCGCACCGACGATCCGGCCTCACGCGACGGTGACGGGGACGGGATCCCGATCCGCGCCCCGCGGTTCTCACACACACTGGCCGTCGTCGACAGCACACTGCCCGACAGGTTCCCGGTCGACATGCGGACGCTGCGTGACCACCTGGGACGCGCGGACGACGGGGAGGTACTGCGGTTCCCCTACCAGGACGACGCCGGGAACGCGCAGTTCGTCGAGCTCAGCGGCGGCCCCGTCAACTACACGAGGATCGGACCGGAGCTGAAGGACTCGTCCTTCTCCGACACCAACAAGTCGTCCGGCAACGCGCAGTTCAGTGCGGGGCGCACCAACAAGCAGGAGATCCGAGCAGGCATCGGATTCATCGGCACCATCATCCCCGCTGTGGGGGCGGCGCTTCGGGCCGGTACCGAGGTGGGTGGTGGAGTCAAGGGCGCACAGAAGCACACGCGCAGCATCGAATACGGCAGCGAGCGCGTGTTCGGGCCCGGCACCAAGGGTGACTCCGCCTTCTATCAGGTGGAACGCATCTACCGGGTCACGACCACCGAGCAGCAGCCCACCCCGCCCAGGACGGAGAACTCCACCGACACGGGGAACACCGGCAACAACAACACCGGTAACAACAACACGGGCAACACCGGTAACAACAACCAGGAGCGCGGTGGTCGCTCGTCCAAGCCCCAGCCCCAGCCACGAGTGCTGGAGGGAATCCTGGACCTGATCACCCTCGACCAGGTCTCGACATCCGACGCCGTCTCCCTGGCTGCGGGTGGCAACAACCGCGGCACACAGACTCCCCCGGCCGCGCCCACCACTCCCGGTCTCCAGAACGACCGCGTGCAGCACCTGGGTGAGGCGGTTCCGGTGCGGGCCGAGTGGGGAGACGGGCGTCTGAGGGACGGCAACGGCGACTCGCCCATGACCGTCGCGGCCAAGCTCATCCACCAGCAGGTCTTCAACCTTCACCCCGAACTGGTCAACGACCCCTCCGGGGCCCCCGGAGACCGTCGAGGATTCTTGGGGAGTGTGTGGAAGGGGCCGGACCTTCGGGCACAGAACACCTTGGAGATCTACGAGCAGGCCGGGAGGGCGATCGCCGAGTCCGATGGCCTGACAACCGGGGGCGTCGACATCATCCTGCGTACCGGCGGTCTGGGCAACGCGCTGACGCCCGCCCCTGGGAAGCTCCGCGACGCGCTCGGTGTCTTCCTGCCGTCGGTACGCACCGACGACCGGGACGGCGCCGACTTCCTCACCGTTCGGCTGGACGGGCGGTTCGGCGATGCCCGGTTCGAGGGCACGCGAGGCGGCGGCTCCCTGAGTTCAGCGCTCAGCGCCTCGACCGCCCAGGGGTCTGGCGAACAGAACTCGATCGCCTACGGCGCGGAGGTCACGGCCATGATCCAGGCCCGGTTCGGGGCGACGGCCGGCGGTCTGCCCAAGGGCGTCCTCGAAGTGGGTGCCGGATACACCTACGAGCACGAGAACGCGAAGCCGTTCTCCGGCACCCGCAAGGGCGGGGTCGAAGCCTCCTCCAGCGCCAAGGGTGACCTGGAGACCTGGTCCTACGCGCTCGACCTTCGGGCCTCGATCGGGAGCCACGCGCCCATCTCCGTCACCCCGCAGGGCTCGGGCCCCGACGCCCAGCGCCCCCGTGTCGTGGTGGAGGGCCCCAGGACGACACCGGTGCCGGGCGAACTCGACAGTCCCGGCCCGAACACCGACCGCTCGGCTGACCAGAGAGCAGCCCGCGACGCCGCCCAACGGGCGCTCGATCAGGCCCGACGGCACCATGAGGCGGCTACCGCTGCCGAGACCGCGCGAGACGGTCTGAAAGCTCTCGCCGACGCCCTCACGAACAACCAGGACACGCTGGACGCCGCCGAGAAGACGCTGGAGACCAGGAACGAGACACTCGCTCAGGACCGGGAGGTCCTCACGCAGAAGAATCTTGAGCTGTCCCAGGTACAGCAGGCGGTTCAGGACCGCTTGGATGCTGCTCACGCCCAGCAGGCGGCGGCTGATCGCAACGCGAACGCCGTCCAGAGGATGTGGGACTACGTCAAGGCGCTCCGAGAGGCGACCGGCGCCACGACACCAACGGTGCCTGCAGCATCCGACCTCATCACGCCGTTGGGTACGCCCACGCCCGAGACGACGAATCTGTCCACCGCCAACCGCCTCTGGGAAGCGGCTGCCGCCAACTGGGACCGCACTGTCGAGACCAGAGAGGACGCCCGCAGGGCGCTGGAGGACGCTGAGGCGGCTTACAACAAGGCCACACAACCGACTCCCTCGGACGCCAGCGATCCGGCTCGTACCCCGCCGCGGCCGGAGACGCCCCAGGCCATCAGCGAGAAGCGTGAAGGGGCCCTGAGAGCCGTCCGGGAGGCGGGTGACCTCGACACCAGGGCCGATCAGCTGGACAAGAAGGCCGACAAGTCCGAGGGGGAGATCGGCAAGAAGCCCATCGAGTCCGCGGGGGAGAGCGGCACGAAGCCCGTCGAGTCTGCCAGGGACCCGGAGAACGTGGCCCGCTTGAGCAAGCAGACCCCCTCCGAGCTGAGTGCGGAAGTCACCCGGGCAGAGACACAGGTGGACAATTCCCAGACCCTGGTGAACGAGGCTCAGGAGGCCGTGCAAACCGCCACGGGGGCCCGGAACGCATCGACGAACGCCCGAGACGCTCTTCCCGCCAGCGAGCGCGAGCTCACCGAGGCGCGCAATACTGAGCGGCGCACGCACGGCGACGCCGCCACGGCACGCGGGCTGGGGGAGGACCACCGGTTCGCCGTGGAGCGTGACGCGCGTCTGCGCCCACCGAACCCGACGAACAACCCCCCCGCGGCACCGGTTCAGGGGGACCAGGGCAATCAGCAGGCCCAGGGGAACAACCAGGCCCAGGGTGACAACCAGGTCCAAGGCAACCAGCAGAACCAGGATGGTCGGGCTGCCGACAACCGGGACGGAACGCCACGTCCTCGGCCGGACCTCGATCTCGACAGCTTGCCGCACGCGCCCAAGCACTCCGAGTCTCCCGGCCTGTGGGACAACCTCGTGGACTCCGTGAGGTCCGCTCCCGGCTTCACCGCCGCCTCCCGCTCGGGCGAGGCCGTCATGGGCACCTGGCGTGTCCTCAGCTCGCCCCAGGCCCTGGCCGCCCACTCGATGGACGTGCACGACGGTGGCCTCCTGCTCCAGGGCCAGTTCGAGGACTCCTGGACCAAACGCGCCGATCTCTCGCTCAACATCAACGCCGAGCGTGTGTCGGTGCACACGTCGGGAGTGCTGCTCGACAGCGAAGTCGGCCTCACCTTCAAGGCCGAGTCAGACAGGGTCGTGGGCACGAGCGAGAGCTCCTCGCACAATGTGACGATCGGCCTCAAGGGAGAAGCGTCCCCCAACCAGGGCGACACCAGGTACAACCGCGTGCGTGGCACCCTGGGTTTCATCCCCTTCGCCACGAAGCAGACGCAGACGCAGGGCGACTCCACCTCGTTCGGCGAGGAGAACAAGATCTCCCTGCCCGGCAGCACCGTGAACGTGAGGACCGTCGACCGGTACAGCGTGGACACAACGATTCGCACCCGCTGGGCAACCGTTGCCACGCTGCCGTTCAGTACCACCACCGACGGGCACGGCAACGTCGTGACGAGGCCTGCCGGAGGTGACGACACCGGTGACCGCAACCGCCCTGCTGACAATCGGACGCAGGGTGACGACGACCGCACCTCGAACAACCGGACGCAGGACAACCGGACGCAGGGTGACGACGACCGCACCTCGAACAACCGGACGCAGGACAACCGGACGCAGGGTGACGACGACCGCACCCCGAACAACCGGACGCAGGACAACCGGACGCAGGGCGACGACGACCGCACCCCGAACCCCCGGGCCCAGGACAACCGGACGCAGGGCGACGACGACCGCACCCCGAACACCCAGAACCGTCCGGGGGACGAACAGAACCAGGACGGGAACGACCGCGACCGCCCACAGGGCGAGCAGGTCCAGGAGCAGGTCACGCCCACGCACCACGACGCGAACGGTCACACCGACGCGCGTTACCGCGTCCTCGACCTCGCCCAGAATGCGGCCCTGCCAGGCACCGCCGGTCTCGACACCGCATTGACGAACGCCCGCTCGGTGCCCAACGACATCGGGGTCATCCCCGGACGGGAGGGTTCCGGGTACGCCCTCAACAACATCGACTCCCGCGCTGCCCTGGACAGCATCAACCGGGAGGTGCGCGCGAACGGTTTCGAGTTGACCGACCAGAGCCAGCGCGTCATCAGGGCCGCCCTGTCCCCCACCACCACCAGGGGCCTCAACCTCAGGTACCAGTCCGGAGGCCTGGCCCTGGATGTCAAGTTCCGCCACGATTTCATGGGTGAACAGCGTTTCAGCGAGGGAGGGTGGCTGCTGCTCAAGCTGGTGCCCAACGGCGCACCCGTCTTCGGTCCGGTCGAGTCGGGGATGTCCTCGGAGCGTTCCGTCTCGAAGTCCACCGAACACAACGCCTCCGAGGGCGAGCAGAAGAAGCACGGTGTGACCGCCGGCCTGGACGGCTTGGTCAACCCGGTCCCGGCCAGCGGAACCGACAGCAGCGGGGCCGCCACCTTCCCGAATGACCGGTACCAGTCCTTCATCCCGTCCACGGGCACCGGTGCGGAGAGCGGGACCACCAAGGCACACCTGACCTCGGACACCACCACGGAGTCGGAGACCCGAACGGTCAAGGCCCCCGGAGTCACCGGTGCCACGCCGACAAGGCTCGACTTCACCCTGTCGGTGGACGACGGCAAAGTCTTCTCTGGGCACACCGACGTAGGGACCCGAACCGAGGTGTACCAGGCGGGGACCTTCCAGCCCACGCCCCCCGCCCCGACACCCGTCACCTCCCAGCCGTTCGCACCGCCCGCCACCGGGCCGAACAACGTCCAGGCCATCTCCAACGACTGGTTCGGCGGCCTCGGGCGCCCGCAGACCAACCTGCCTCCGGTCGAGGCGGTCGGACGCGGCCCGATCGCGGACGCCGCGGTGATCGCCCAGGCACGGGCCCTGGACTGGCAGCCCGACGCCAACGGACGGAACGTCTCCAACGCCGTCGACCACCTGCACCAGGGGCGTCCCGGATCGCGCGCGCCCATGCTCGGCGCCGCCATCGACCAGCAGGTGCTGACCACGCTGTTCGACTCCTCGTCAACGGGCGATGGCGCGACCCTGGTGGGCCTGGACAAGCAGGGGCCCTTCGCCGTGCCCGGCCTGGAGACGAAGTTGTTCACCCAGGTCGACCCCGACGGCGCCCGTATCGTCGGGGCGGTCGGGGACCTGGGGACCGGCACGGAGAGCCAGGACACGCACCGCGACGAGGACTCCGTCGCCCACGCCGGATCCACCGCGCTCAACACCGGGCTGGACCTCTCGGGTATGAAGGGCGTGGACCAGCCCGCCTCCGGCTTCGACGAGAACCTGGCACTCCTCGGCGGCGGCGCCAACACTGCCGGAGCGAAGAGCTCCGCGGGGGGCGGCAACAAGCAGTCGGCGTCCACCGTGCACACCCACGCCGAAGCCCCCGAGAAGGGGCCCGGGTACCTGGTGCGCTTCCCCATCGATGTGCTGGTCGTCGCGCAGGACACCAAGTCGGGTACCCCACCGAAGGCGGAGAGCACCACCTCAACGGTCGACGTCTGGCTGAGCCTGGACCAGGTCCGTCAGATCGCCACCGGCGTGAGTGCCGAATCCATCGCCGCGTGGGACACTGTCGCGGAGCGCCAGACCGCCGCCGCCGACACCGAGAAGGCGCTCGGCACGGCGCTCGACAACGAGCTGGGGCTGGACCGGTCGGACGACTCCCGTGCACACGCCCGGGAAGCCACCGACCTGCTCGCACTCGGACCGGAGATGAACCCGAGGTCATGGTCGGAGCAGACCGTGGACGGCGTCCAGGCGATCCGTGAGTACCTCGGCTCGGGAGCCGACGACCGCGGATGGAACCGTCCGGCTGACGTGACCGCGGCGCAGCACCGCGCCGCCCTGGACGGACTGGACTCGCTCCGGGACGACGCCGGGACTCCCCGGGACCTGTCAGAGGAGATGGTGGTGGCCCTGCGCGAGCTGGTCGAGCGCCGCCACGCGCTCCACGAAGCCCTGCACACACATCGGACCTCCCTGGACTCCTTCTTCACGGCCCTGCGGGATGCCTTCCGGCCGCCCGCTCCGCCACCCCCGCCGCCGCCAGCGCCCAACACCACGGGCGTCAACCCGGTGATGCAGGCGAACTTCATGACCGCCCTGAACCCGAGCTGACGGGCACACAGACCATCCCCACCAGTGCCGCTTTTCGCGGCCGCCCCCGATACGCCGGAGGACCTTCCGGTTTCCGAAAGGAAGAACGAAGAATGACCGACAACACCGAGGCACCGCGCGGTCCCCACCGCACGGGGCCCGTGCTGAGCTCGACGGGGGAGGCGCCCGCGGCCGTGGCCCGGGACGCCATCGGGGCCCCGTCGGAGCGAGGCCCAGGCCAGACCGCGCCCCACCCTGCCCCCGCCCCCATCCCGGCCGCCTCCACCTCCGAAGCGGTCGAGGCGAAGCCCGACACCGAACGCGGTCGCAACGCCCTGCTCGCGGCGCTGGCCCTGCGCGGCGGCGCCGCCCGGACCGCTGACGGCACCGAGAAGGCCGAGGAGGAGCGCTACCGCCCGAGCCGCCCGACCCTCGCGGTCGCGGCCATCGCCGGTCTGATGCTCGTCGCCGCCCCGTTCGGCCTCTCCGCCGCCAAGGAACACCAGGCCGGTGCGCCGCTCCAGACCGACCTCGCCTCCGGCAGCTTCGCGGACCCGTCCAGTGCCTCCGCGTCCGCCTCCGCCTCGGGGACGGGCGTCCAGGGATACGTTCCCGAGGTACAGCCGAACGCCCCCGTCCTGCCCGGCGCGGACACCGGGGCGGACCCGGGTGCCGTCCCGGACCCGGCCTCGGCCGGTGCGGGCGCCCCCGGGGGATCGGGCGGCGGAGGCCTGCCCGAACGCCCGGTGGACCCCTCGTCCGGGGGCCCCGCGGGCGCCCCGGTCGCGGGTGTGACCGAGGATGACGACGAGGACGGTGGCGAGCGCGGCGGCGACGGCACCGGTGGGGGCGGCGGCGGTGCCGGCGAGCCCCAAGGAGTGACCGTCGAGAAGGGCTCGCTGCTCGAAACCCTCCTGACCGAGCGCAACAGCAAGGGCGAGGAGGACACCGAGAAGTCCGAGGAGTCCGAGTCCGGCAAGGGCAAGGGTTCCGAGGAGGACACCGAGGGCGACGTCACCAAGGCCGACACCAAGGCGGACGACGAGGCTGACGGCGCCGAGGGCGACGCCCCCGACGGCGCGGAGTCCGAGCCGCTCAGCGCCCAGACCGGGCAGAGCCTGGAGCCGCTCAGTGAGGGTGTCGAGGCGGAGGAGCAGCGTTCCACGTCCGCTCCCGAGCCCCGGTCCGCTTCCGAGCAGGAGCCCCAGTCGGCTCCCGAGCCGGAGCCTGAGCCTGAGCCTGAGCCCGAGCCCGAGCCCGAGCCCGAGCCGTTCCGCGCGGTCGCCGGTCCCGGCTGCGACTCCGAGGGGGCCCGCTACCAGATCCACGGTGACGGCGTCTGGCGCTCGGGGCCCGCGGGCTACGACGGGGCCGGATGTGACGACGGCTACGATGTCATGGCCGTGAGCGGCGACCCCGACGGTGGTAACACCTCCGCGGAGTGGACGTTCTGGCCCGGCGGCGCCGGCTCGACCTGCACGGTCAAGATCCTCGTGCAGAACGGTCCCGACCCGCTGTGGGCGAACGGCGTCCCCACCCACTACGAGCTGTTCGACGGCGAGAACGCCGGCGGATCCTTCCGCGGCGGTTTCGAGGTCACCCAGCCCGACGACGGCCGTTACTGGGCCCTGACCGAGCTCCAGGACGTCGGGGACTCGTTCACGCTGCGCGCACGCAACAGGGGCCCCATCCCCGAAGGCGGCGAGGCCCCGCAGCTCCCGCTGTCGGTGGTCGAGGCCGAGTGCCGCTGACGGGAGAGTAGCCGCCGGTAACCCCGTACCGGCAGTTGGACAAGCCCGCGGGCCTCACCGGCCCGCGGGCACAGAAAGGAAGACGACAGGCGATGAACCGTCACGTGCGCGCGGTCGACCCCACCGGCGGAGCCGAGTTCCGCACCATCGGCGAAGCCCTCGCCGGCGCCAGTGACGGCGCCGTACTGTCACTGGCCCCCGGACGCTACGACGAACAACTCGTGCTCTCGCGCGTGGTGACGCTGATGGCGGCCGAGGGCCCCGGAACCGTCGAGATCCTCTGCTCCTCGGGCACCGCCGTCACCTCGGTGGCCGAGGCGGTCAAACTCACCGGCCTCGTCCTGCGCGGCCGCGACTCGGAGGCCCCGGTCGTGGACGCCGCCGCCGGTCAGGTCGAACTCGCCGACTGCGAGGTGGAGGGGGCCGCCTGGGCGGCCGTCCTCGCCCGGGGCGAGGGCGCCCTGGCGCTCCGGGGCTGCACCGTGCGGTGCAGCGCGGGGGCGGGCATTGTCGTCACCTCCCCCCAGACCAGCGTCATCGAGGACTGCGTCATCGAGGACGTCGGCACCAGCGGTGTCGTCATCAACGACAAGGGTGCCCCCGAGGTGCGCCGGTGCACCATCCGCGACGCGGGCGCCAACGGCGTCTACGCGGCGGGCAGCGGCGCCGGGCACATCAGCGACTGCACGGTCTCCGGAACGACCAAGGCCGCCGTGGTGGTCGACGAGCACGCGGCCACGGGCCTGAGCGACCTGCGCGTGAGCGGGGTCGCCGACGACGGCGTCGTGATCTCGACCCGGTCCCCCGTGACGGTCAGCGACCTCGTCGTCGAGAAGGCGGCGGGCCGCGGCCTGGTCCTGCGCGCCGGGACCGACCCCCGCGTGGAGCGGGTCCGCGTCACCGGCAGCGGCGGCGTGGGCATCCTGGCCGAGGACAAAGCAAGAGGCCACCTCCGGGACTGCGAGGTCCGGGACGCGGGCGCGGAGGGTGTCAGCGTCACCGGCCGCTCCTCCACCACCTTCAGCGGTCTGACCGTGCACGGCACGGAGGCCGCCGGAATCCACGTCACCGAGGACTCCACCGCCGAGTTCGACCGCGTCAACGTGGGACGTACGGCGGGGCCCGGTGTCGAGATCCTCTCCGGGGCGGCGCCCTTCCTCCGCAACGGCACCGTCACCGGGTCCCGGAGCCACGGCGTGCGCTGGGAGGGCGGCGGCGGACGCGTGGAGGACTTCGAGGTCACCCGCTCGCGCCGGACCGGCGTGTACGCGGCGGCCGGAGCGCGCGCCTCCCTGAGCGGGGTGCGGGTCATCGGCGCCCGCGAGAACGGGCTCGCCGCCACCGGCGGTGCCGTGCTCGACCTGCGCGACAGCGAGGCCTCCGAGTGCGGCGGCGACGGCGTGGCCGCGCACTCCGAGGGGGAGATCACCGCGCTGCGCGTGCGCTCGCACGAGAACACCCGCAACGGCGTCCTGGTCGCGGCGGGCGCCCGCGCGGTGCTGCGCTCCTGCGAACTGGTCGGCAACGGCGGCGACGGGGTCCTCGTCGGCAGCAGCGAGGACGTCGTCCTCGAGGGCTGCACCGTGCGCGCGAACGCCCGGGCCGGGCTGCGCCAGACCGTCGCCGGAGGAAACGTCCAGGCCAACTCGCTGGTCAGCGAGGGCAACAACGCGGAGGACCTGTACGGGCCCGACGCCGTCGCCGAGACCGCGCCGGGAACGTCCTCCGAGGACGAGGAGGACGACGACGAGGAGCGTGGCCCGCTGGCCGAACTCCAGGCCCTCATCGGCCTGGAGAGCGTCAAGGACGAGGTCACGACCCTCATCAACCGCAACAAGATGGCCCGGCACCGGGCCGAGATGGGCCTGCCCTCTCCGCCCGTCGCCCGACACCTGGTCTTCGCCGGTCCTCCCGGAACCGGCAAGACGACCGTGGCCCGGCTCTACGGAAGGGTCCTGGCCGACCTCGACGTGCTGCGCTACGGGCACGTCGTCGAGGCAGCCCGCGCGGACCTGGTCGGCCAGTACGTCGGCGCCACCGCCATCAAGACCAGCGAGGTGTTCGAGAAGGCCCGGGGCGGCGTGCTGTTCGTCGACGAGGCGTACACGCTCTCCTCCGAGGACAACGGCGGTTTCGGCCAGGAGGCCATCGACACCCTGGTCAAGCTGATGGAGGACCACCGCGACGAGGTGGTCGTCATCGTCGCCGGATACGCGGCGGAGATGGACGGATTCCTGTCCTCGAACCCCGGTCTGGCCTCGCGTTTCGCTCGAACCGTCATGTTCCCCAACTACCAGGCCGAAGAGCTGGTGAGCATCGTCGAGCGCCTCGGCGCCGTCCACCAGTACACGCTCTCGCCGGACCTGCGCCCGCTGCTGCTCCAGCACTTCGAGGCACTGCCCAAGGGGCCCGCGTTCGGTAACGGCCGTGAGGCCCGCAAGGTCTTCGAGGAGATGGTGGACCGCCAGGCCCACAGACTGGGCGAGGACCCGCCCGCAGACCCCGCCGAACTCACCGTGCTCAACCCCGACGACCTCGGCGCCGTCGCCGCGCAGTCGGGCGGGCCCGGCGGGGACGACGTCGCGGGCCTGCGCGCCCAGCTCGACGCGCTGACCGGTCTGTCCGAGGTCAAGTCCACCGTCAACGACCTCGTCAACGTGCTGGTCGCCGCCGAGCGGCGGCGGGCGATCGGGATGCCGGCGCCCAGCCTCAGCCATCACCTGGTCTTCGCGGGACCGCCCGGTACCGGTAAGACCACGGTGGCCCGGCTCTACGGCCAGCTGCTGCGCGCCCTGGGCGTTCTCCCCACCGGTCACACGGTGGAGGCGGCCCGCGCGGACCTGGTCGGGCGCTACATCGGTCACACCGCGCAGCTCACACTGGAGACCTTCGAGAAGGCGCGCGGCGGCGTGCTGTTCATCGACGAGGCCTACACCCTCACCCCGTCCGGGGCCGCCAACGGTGACTTCGGCCAGGAGGCCGTGGACACCCTGGTCAAGCTGATGGAGGACCACCGGGACGAGGTGGTCGTGATCGTCGCCGGGTACAACGCGGAGATGCAGCGCTTCCTCGACTCCAACCCGGGTCTGGCCTCGCGTTTCTCCCACAACGTGCGGTTCGAGGACTACTCCGACGACGAACTGGTCACCATCGTGGGGCGTATGGCCACCGACAGCGGGTTCACCGTCCCGGAGGAGACCGTGGCCGCGCTCGGGCAGCACTTCTCCGGGGTGCCGCGCACGGAGTCCTTCGGTAACGCCCGCTACGCGCGGCAGGTCCTGGAGCGCATGATCACCCGCCAGGCGGGACGCACCATCGCCCTGACCGACCCCACCCGCGACGACCTGACCCTGCTCACCCCGGCCGACGTGCCGTGACGCGCGGTGGCGCCCACCGGCCGGTGCACGACCGGCACGGGTGGGCGCCACCGTCCTCCGGTGGTCCGCACCGGAGTCCTGGGGCGTGTGCTCGGATCGGTCCTCGCGGCGCCCGTCACCGCCCTCAACGGACGCCTGTCGCGCGACGGCCTCGCGATACCGCCAGGCTGCCTCTCTCCGCGCCGATGAAGCCCGGACAGCCAACCCCGGGGCGCGGGTCCCGTTGTGCGACACCGCGCCCGCATGGCAGCGCGCAGGAGGGGCAGCCTCGCTCCACGACCCGCGAGCGATCGCCGGGCGGCGGCGCGCATCGATGACGGCTCCACCGCCCGGCGAAGGCACCAGGAAGCCACGCCCTAGGCGCGCACCAGCTCCACGACGCTGACCCCGAGGCCCGGGACGACGCGGTTCAGCCGCAGACCGGAGCGCTCGGCCACCTCGGCGAACTCGGACCGGGTCCGCTGCTTGCCGTCGCAGTGGACCAGCATGCTGAGGTCCATGAACTTGGCCGTCCGCGCGGGTTCGGGCCGCTCCGGGACCAGCACCTCCGCGAGCAGGACCCGGCCCTCGGCGGTCATGGCCGTGCGGCAGTGGGTGAGGATCCGGACGGTGTCGGCGTCGTTCCAGTTGTGGATGACGCTGGCGAGCAGGTAGGTGTCGCCTCCGGCGGGCACGGAGTCGAGGAAGCTCCCGGACTCGACACGGCAGCGCTCGGCCACCCCCTCGCGCCCCAGCGCGGGATCGAGCTGGGAGACCACCTCGGGCCGGTCGTAGAGCACCCCCCGCAGGTGCGGGTTGGCCGCGAGGATCAGGGACAGCAGCCGCCCCCGGCCGCCCCCGACGTCGACCAGGCACTCGCTGTCGGCGAAGTCGTACTCGTCCACCAGGGAACGGGTGAGCTGCGAGGAGATGTCGGTCATGCCCTGGTCGAACACTGAGGCGGACCGAGGGTTGGCGCGCATGTAGTCCCAGACCGGGACGCCGTGGACGGCCTCGAACACCGGACCGCCCACGCGCACCGCGTCGGCGAGGTGGGCCATGGTGGAGCGCTCCGCCGGGCTGCCCAGCCAACGCGCGAACCCCCGCATGGAGTCGGGCGCGTCCGAGCGCAGGGCTCGGCCGAGTTCGGTGAGCGCGTAGTTGCGCCCCGGATGCTCCTCCACGACGCCCAGGTCGGCGCAGGCACGCAGCAACCGGTGGAGGGCGTCGGTGTCGGCTTCGACCAGCTTCGCGATCTCGTCGACGTGGGTCGGTTCCCCGGACATCGTGTCGGCTACACCCAGTTCGGCGGCGGCGCTCACGGCGGCCGCCACCCAACTGGAGGTGATCAGCTCGAAGAGGTGCACGGCTGGGCCGCTGAGCGGCGTCGGACCGCCGTGCACCGGGGAGAGGGGAGGAGTGGACACAGGTGTCTGGGACCTTTCGACGACTGCCCTCGACCTGTGGTCGGCCGGGGGGCGCAACGGCCTCCGGAAGGCCAGGCGACACGCTATATTACTCCCTGGATTTTAACCAATACAGAGAGTGGGTATGGCTGTGGCGGTCGAAGAACCGGGGTCCTCCGCCGAGAGCCGGGCCTCACAGGCGCTCCACGTCCTGAACACGAGGACGGTGGTCCGCTCCTTCAGCGACAGACCCGTGGAGGACGACCTCCTGAACCCCCTCCTGGACGCCATGCTCGCGGCCCCCTCCGCCTCGAACAAGCAGGCGTGGGCCTTCGTCGCCGTTCGCCGCACGCGCACCCTGAAGCTGGTCCACGCGTTCTCACCGGGCATCATCGAGCGCCCTCCCCTGGTCGTGGCGGCCTGCTTCGACCGCTCCCGCGCGGTGGGCGGCGGCGCCTGGGACGAGGGCATGCTCTGCGTGGCGATGGCCGTGCAGAACCTGCTGCTCGCGGCACACGCCCTCGGGCTCGGGGCCTGCCCCTCCGCCAGTTTCCGCAAGGGCCCGGTGAGCAGGTTCCTCGGCCTTCCGGACTATCTCCTGCCACTGCTCCTGGTGTCGATCGGGCACCCGGACCGAACCCCCGAGACCGCGCCGAGGCGCGGCCGGAACGAGGTGATCAGCCATGAGTGCTGGGGTCAATGACGACCGCGTCGGTGAGGAACTGGTCCTGCTCGCGGCCTACCTTCTCAGCAGCGGGAGAGGGCTGCTGGAGGAGCCGGCCGCCTACGGGCCCCTCCGCTGCCTGGACGCCGCTCGCCGCGTCCTCTCCCTGCGGTCCCGGATCGGGGTTGCCGACAGCCCGGAACTCACCGACCTGCGTGCGCGCATGGACGACGTCATGTGCGGGGCGATGGCCGACCGGGAGCTGGACGTCCTGCTCGACGAGTTGTGTGACCGGCTCGCCGCAGCCCTGGAGGAGCCCGGTGCCGTTTCAGCCTGAGACAACGCTGCCCGCCGAGGAACCCGGTGCGGGCCGGGAGGTCCGACCGCGGACGGGCGAGGTGTTCGAGGCGAGCTGGTTCACCCCGGCCTGCGAGCTCCTGCTGGAGCGCGGCGACCACGCCCTCATCGGGGTCAGCGCCGGGAACAGCTACTTCAGCCAGCAGCGGCTCACCCAGCTCCTGACCTGGACGGGCTGGCGGTTCGCCGCCGTGGACCTGCTCTACACGGACCTGCACCTCGACACCATGTACCTGGCGTCGGGCGACGACCAGGCGCAGGCCGCCAGGAGGACCACCCGCGCACTGCGGGACGTGCGGCGTCGCGTGCGGCGTGCGATGGAGGCGGCCCCCCGCGTACCCGCCAGGGTCCGTGCCCTGGCCCTGTCGGAGACGGTCGACCTGCCGGGGTACCGGTCGGCCCTGGGACGGATCGACCGTGAGCTCACCGAGAACCCGAGGGTGCGGCGCGCGTGCGAGGAGCACGTGCGGCGGATCGTCGGCGGTGGACCCGGGTCGCCGGAGGCCCGCTTCGCGGCGGGGTTGTCCTACCTGCGCGCCGAACTGCCCTTCCTGCTCGGCACCCCCGAGGTACTGGGAGTGCCCTCGTCGGTGTGCTGTTACCACGAACTGCTGCCGCTCCTGGTCGAGCTGGAGGGGGACACGTCCTGTCTCCAACCTGGCCAGGGGCATCTCGTCCTGAGGCCGAGGTAGACCAACGGGGCGGGGGAGACCCCGCCCCACGGATTCAGGCGGGGCGTACGTCCATCACTGACTCCCCGTCCGGCACCCGGTGCACCGAGTGCAGGGCCAGGCCGACCTCCGCGAAGAGCCGCTCGTACTCCTCCGACGAACGCGGGGCCGCCCCGTAGAGCACGAACATGCTCAGGCCGATGGCCTCCACGAACGCGCTCGGCCGGGCACGCTCGGGGAGGTGCCCGACGATCAGCAGCCGCGACCCCGCCGTCATCGCCGCGCGGACGTTGGCCAGGATACGGACCGCGTTCCGGTCGGACCAGTTCTGCATCACGCGGGCCATGACGTAGACGTCGGCTCCCTTGGGAACCCCCTCGAAGAAGCTGCCGCCCACCACGGAACACCGGTCGGCGACCCCCTCCTCACGCAACAGCCGGGGGGCGCCGGCCACCACCTCCGGGAGGTCGAAGAGGACTCCCGTCGCCTCGGGGCGGGCCCGCAGGACGGCGGCGAGCGTGGCGCCCTCCCCGCCGCCGAGGTCCACCACGGTCCCGGCACCGGCGAGGTCGGCCGCGTCCAGCAGGGTCCCGGCGGGGGTGGAGGCGTTCATCGCCCGGTTGAACACCTCCGCCGCGTCCCGGTTCTCACCCAGGTAGTCGAAGAGGTGGCTGCCGGTGTGGATCTCGAACGCGGTGCGGCCCGAGCCCACCGAATCGCCCAGCCGGGTCCACGCCCGGAAGAGGTCCCCGTAGGTGCACATGCGGAAGAGGTCGCGCAGGCCCAGGGGGTCGTCGGCGCGCAGGTGGTTCCCGGAGGGGCTGAGCGCGAACACTCCGGGCGCGGTCTGTGCCACGAGTTCCGTCGCCGTCACCGCCCGCATGACCACGAGCAGGCGTTCCTCAGGTACGCCGACCTCCCGTGCCAGGTCGGCGACAGCGCGGGGCCCGTCCGCCAGCGCCTCCACGACGCCCAGTTCGACCATCGCCGAGACCGCGTGGATCAGCATGGCCGAGGACACGAGCCCCGACAGCGGCGCCTCCGTCCGCTCCGGCGGGGTGGCGGCCCCGTCCACCCGTCCCACGTCGACCAGCACACCGTCTCCCTCGCGCACAGCGGCCCCGTCCCTCGTCCGAATGTCAGTCACAGGAAGTGACGATGCCAGGTGGCGGGGGTGTCCCGTGGGGTTTTCGGGGAGCGGCGCCGGGGCCGCTCCCTTGTGCGCACGATCGTCGCCCGCGGCGTTCGGTCGCCGCGTCACCGACCTCCACGACGCCGCCGTGCGGATCGACGTGATCGCGCGGCTCAGCCGGGAGTTCGACGGGTCGGGGCGGGGTCACCCCGCCCCGACCGGTACGTCCGACCGCCTAGCCGGTCGGCATCACGTTGATGAGCTTCTTGTTGACGAACTCCTGGATGCCCGCGGCGGAGAGCTCCTCCCCGTAGCCGGACCTCTTGGTGCCGCCGAAGGGCAGGGACGGGCGGGTCAGGGTCGGGTGGTTCACGAAGACCATGCCGGTGTCGATGCGCCGGGCGACCTCCGCCCCGCGGGCGATGTCCTCGGTGAACACCGAGCCGCCCAGTCCGAACGTGGAGTCGTTGGCGATCCGGACCGCGTCCTCCTCGTCCTCCGCTCGGAAGAAGAGGGCGACCGGGCCGAAGAACTCCTTGTCGTAGACCGGGTTGTCCCTGGTGAGGCCGGTGATGATCCTCGGCTGCGCGAACGCGCCCTCCTCGGGCACGGGATCGCCCGGGGTGACCACCGTCGCTCCGTGCTCCTCGGCCTCGTCCACGAGTTCCTGGAGGTCGTCCGCGGCGCTCTGCGACGAGAGCGGTGGCAGGGTCGTCGCGGAGTCGAACGGGTCACCCGCCCTCAACCGCGCGAAACCCTCGGCGAAACGACGCAGGAAATCGTCCGCCACCTCCTTGACGACGATGATCCGCTTCGCGGCCACGCAGCTCTGCCCGGCGTTGTTGAGCCGACCCGAGAGCGCGCGCTCGACGCTGACGTCGAGGTCGGCGTCGCCCAGCACGATGAGGGCGTCGCTCCCCCCGAGCTCCAGGGTGCTCTTCTTCAGCTCCTCGCCTGCCTGGGCCGCGACGCTGGCGCCCGCCCCCTCGCTGCCGGTGAGGGCGACGCCCCGCACGCGCGGGTCCCGGATCGCCCGGGTGACCTGGTCCTTGTTGGCGTAGACGTTGGTGTAGGCGCCCTCGGGCGCTCCGGCCTCCCTGAACAGGGACCCGAAGGCCGCCGCCGACTGCGGGACGATCGAGGCGTGCTTGACCATCACGACGTTCCCGGCCATGAGGTTGGGGGCGGCGAACCGCGCCAGCTGGTAGTAGGGGAAGTTCCAGGGCTGCACACCGAACAGCACCCCGATCGGATCGCTGACCACCACGGCCTCACCCGCCTGCGGGTCCTCGGTCGCCACCCTCTCGGGGGCGAGGAACTCCTCGGCGTTGTCGGCGTAGTAGTCCAGGATCGAGGCGGCAAGCTCGACCTCGCCGCGGCTCTCCTCGAAGAGCTTGCCCATCTCCAGGGTGAGGAGCCGGGCGAAGTCGTCGGGTCGATCGCGAAGGATCTGGGCGGCGCGCCTCACCACTCTGCCGCGTTCATCGAAGGACTTCGTGCGCCACGACTCGAAGGTGGCATGGGCAGTGCCGATGGCACGGTCCAGCTCCTCGTCCTCGATCTCGGCGAAGGTCGCCAGGGTCTCGTTCGTGTAGGGGTTCGTGGTCGCGTAGGCCATGGTGTGTTCCCTCCGTCCGGGGCGCCAGCCAGCGGGGGCCGGGCCTTCGAGGAGCGCGCCGCGCGCTCCGCACGGGTTCGGTCTCGTAGGGACCCTGCTCGTTCGAAGGGGAGTCCGAAACATGCCTTTTGTGGCTTTGTGGTGGTTTTGCGGTTCGGCTCGCCGTCGCCGAGGTCAGGCCAGCTCGGGTTTGCCGAACATGACCGCGTACCCGGAGGGCAGATGGCTCAGCAGCTGGTTGAGTTCGCCGCCCGACACCGCCTTGGCCACGGTGCTGAGAACCGCGCCGGAGTCCTGCTGGGCGGTCAGGGGCCGGGCCCCGGTCTCCTCGGCCACGCGGCTGTGGAATTCCTCGACCCCGAACGGCTCCGCCTCCAGCTGGTCCTCGGGCCGGAGGGCCTCGTCCAGCGGTTCCGGGATCTGCGCGGCCAGGTGGTCCAGGCTGGTTCCGGGCAACCGCTGCGCCAGGACCGAGAACACCGCGCGCGTCACCTGCTCGGCCTCGCGCTGGTCCTCGTACTCTCCCGCGTCACGGACCTCGGCCAGGAACTCGTCGTAACGCATCCTTCCTCCTCGTCAATCGACTTCGAGTGCCTTGGGGACGAGCCTGCCCGAGTGTGCCCGCGCCAATCACGAACACCGGGAGCGAACCGAGCGCGGCGGAACCCGTGCTCACCAGCCGGTGAGGAGCAGGTGGTTGACCAGCAGCGCCGTGCCCGCCTGGACGGTGAGCCAGGCCCTGTGGTGGTTCACCGGAAGGAGGGCGGTGGCGGGCACGAGCCACAACACGAACGGCAGCCAGATCCGCTCGGTCTCGCCCTTGCTCATCCCGGACAGGGTGGCGGCGGCGACCGCGCAGAGAGCGGCGGCCACCAGCAGGGCCGTCACCGCGTCCTCCCGCGAGGGCGCCCGGCGCAGCCCACGCACCGCGCCCGGCACCCGCGCCAGGGCACGGCGCGCCCCCACCACGGCCGCCAGCCCGGCCGTCAGGCACACGGTGGCCAGATTCGCCCAGACCCAGTAGCCGTAGGGCCGGACCGCCGCCACCCCCTGGTAGTAGCGCTCCACGAGCAGCTGGTACCCCTCCCACCACCAGAACCCCGACGCGGTGAAGGCGGCGGTCACCGCCAGGGCGCCCGCCAGCGCGTAGGGGAGGGGGCGCGCGGTCCGCGCGCACAGGAGCACGGTCACGGCGAGGACGCCGATGAGCACGAGCCCGTACGACAGGTACACCGACCACCCCAGG
Source organism: Nocardiopsis sp. SBT366 (assembly GCF_001083815.1). Classification (NCBI taxonomy): domain Bacteria; kingdom Bacillati; phylum Actinomycetota; class Actinomycetes; order Streptosporangiales; family Nocardiopsidaceae; genus Nocardiopsis; species Nocardiopsis sp. SBT366. The sequence continues at coordinate 25,571 of NZ_LAVM01000031.1, forward strand.
AGCACGCCCGACACCAGCGCGGTGGAGCGCGGAGCCCGTGCCCGAGGCGAGGACGCCACGGCGAGGAGGGCGAGCCCCCACGCGGTGACCGCCGCGAAGTAGCCGTCGGCGGAGACCCCCACCCAGACGGCGGAGGGCACCAGAACCAGGAACGGGGCCGCCCGGCGGGCCGCCGCCTCGGCTCCGAGCGCGCGCATGGCCACCAGGACCGCCGCCCCGGCGGAGGCACCGACCACGATGCACCAGATCCCGGCCCACGCCCCGCCGCCCAGACCGATCCGGTCCAGGGCGACGAACGTCAGGACCGCGCCCGGCGGGTGCCCCGCCACGTGCGTGGGCCAGTTGTCCGGCTGCCCCACGAGGATGTGCTGGGTGAACGTGTTCAGTGCGGCGCCCACGTCGTGGAAGCGGTCCACCGACGCCAGGTACTCGTAGGGCGACAGGAGACGGTCGGCTATGCCGCGCCGCCAGCCGTCGACGAGCGCCAGAGCCGTGGTCCACAGCACGGACACGCCCCAGACCGACCACACCAGGGGCCGCCAGGGCAGCGCACGCGCCGTCGAGGGACCGTGGAGGACCACCACGAGGGCCAGGGCTATGGCGGGCAGCGTGCCGGGCCCCACATGGGGGAGCCACGTCGCGTACAGCGGTGGCCAGGCCACGTACAGGACACCGTGGGTGCTCTCGATCCAGGTGCCGACCACCGAGGCGGTCGCGAAGAGGAGCACGGCCAGGGCGGCCACCAGCGCGTCGGCGCGGAACTCGGAACGGCGCGCGTCGCCCCCGTCCCGGACCTTCCTGTGGAGTTCGGGCTGCGTCACGTCGTCACCGTAGGTCAGGCCTGAGCCTTGAACCGGTTGCTCCGGGGCGTGTCGCCAAGGCCGAGGGAAACCCCTGTTCGGAGCGGCTTCGAGCGGACACACCGTGGGGTCGGCGGTCCGCCCCGGCGGGTCGGGCGCGGCCTAGCATGACCGCGAGTTGGCCCGTCGGACCGGGAGGCGACCGATCGCGTGAACGAGGACGACCAGGGCGGGAAGACGCCTTCAGAGGCGCCGGGCGACCACGGGGGCGCGGGGGCCGACGATCCGACGCCTCGCACGCGACGGGGGCGGCTGCCGGACGCGCTGCGGAACGGTCCTCCCGTCGGACCCACCAAGCCGGGCTTCTGGCGGGGCCCCGCGCGCGGTCCGTGGCTCACGTCGCTGCTGGGGTCGATCCTGCTGGTCGGGATCCCGATCCTGTTCGTCACCGGCCTGCTCTCCTACGCGGCCTACAACCCCGACCTGGTGTCCAACGACAAGACCCCCGACAAGGGTCTGCTCGGGTTCTACCTGTTCCCCTGGCCCACGGACCCACCGTGGCTCTACCGCCTCACCCAGGGCGTGCACGTCACGCTGGGCGTCACGCTGGTCCCCGTCCTCCTGGCCAAGCTCTGGTCGGTCGTTCCGCTCCTCTTCCGCTGGCCTCCGGCGGTCTCCCCGGCCCAGGCCCTGGAACGCCTGACGGTCCTGTTCCTGGTGGGCGGCGCGCTGTTCGTCTTCGCGACGGGCATCCTCAACATCCAGCTGGAGTACGTCTTCCCCGGCTCCTTCTACCCCCTGCACTTCTACGGCGCCTGGGTGTTCGTCGCGGCCCTGTTCTCACATGTCGTCCTGAAGCTGCCGACCATGGTGAGGGAACTGCGCGCACGCGGAATCCGTGAGGCGCTGGGCGACCCCGGCGACCGGGGGAGGGACCGGGACCCGGAGCGGGGCGAGTTGGTCGCGCCGGACCCCGACCCCGGGGCGGCGTCGCGCCGCACCGTGTTGGGCGCGGTGGGTCTGGGCTCGCTCGCGCTCCTGCTGACCACGATCGGGCAGAGCCTCGGGGGCGCGCTGCGGCCGACGGCGCTCATGGCCCCGCACGGACGGGTGCCGGGGGAGGGTGCCGCCGCCTTCCCGGTGAACACGACCGCCGCCTACGCGGGCGTCACCGAGGCCGACACGGGACCCGACTGGAGGCTCACCGTACGCGGGGCGGGCCGCGAGGTCGTCCTCACCAGGCAGGACCTGATCGCCCTGCCCCAGCACCGGTCCGCGCTGCCCATCGCCTGCGTGGAGGGGTGGTCCACCCGCGATCTCGACTGGGAGGGTGTGCGCCTGGCCGACCTCGCCGGCCTGGTCGGGGCGCAGGGGCCGCCCGGAGTATTCGTGGAGTCCGCGCAGGAGTCCGGGTCCTTCGCCAGCGCCGCGCTCCGCGACAACCAGGTCGCTGATCCGCGCTCCCTCCTGGCCCTGCGTGTGAACGGCGCGGACCTGACACCCGACCACGGCTACCCGGCCAGGGTGATCGTGCCCGCCAGCCCGGGCGTGCACAACACCAAGTGGGTCACCCGGCTGAGTTTCGGTGCGGTGTGAGGGCCTCCCCGCGCCGCTGGTACGGCGCCTCACCGTGGCACCTGGTCCTGATGGCCGTGACGCTGGCGGTCATCGCCTACGCGGGCGTGCGTCTGCTCCACGGCGGTGATCCGTGGGGCATCGCGCTCTGGTTCGTGGGCGCGGCCCTGCTGCACGACCTCGTCCTCGTCCCCGCCTACACGCTGGTGGGCAGGGTCCTGCGGGCCGTCGTCGGAGGCCGTCGCGGGCGTGCGGGCGGCGCCCGTCCCACACCCGGTCGGGTGCGGGCGGTCCTCCTCGACCACGTGCGCGTCCCCGCGCTCGCCTCCGGGCTCCTGCTGTTGGTCTACCTCCCGCTGATCCTCGGCCCCTCCGACACCTACGTCACCAAGACCGGTCTGACCGGGGAACCGTTCGCCGCCCGCTGGCTCCTGGTGAGCGCCGCCCTGTTCGCGGTCTCGGCGCTGGTGGGGGCCGTCCGGGCCGGGCGGGTGGCTCGCCGGGCCCGCACGACCTGATCACCCCGCCCTCCAGTACCCTCCCCGGAGGCCCCACCGGAGCCGAGACGTTCAGAGGGGCGCGCGCAGCGCCGCGAACCAGCGCCCCCGCACCTGCCAGGACTCCGACCACCTCCACCCCGTGGCCTCCGCGTGGGCCCGCAGGGCGGGGAGCCCGAGCCGTGCCCACACGAAGGGGGCGCCCGGCTTCCCCCAACCGTCCGTGACCTGCACGGTCACGCACTCGTTGACGTCCCGGTCGGCGGCCTCGACGATGAGCAGACCCTGGGGCAGCACCAGCTCCCGCATCCGCGCGAGCAGACGCTCCGGGGTCCCGCCGATGCCGATGTTGCCGTCGACCAGCAGCGCCGTGTTCCAGCGGCCCTCCTCCGGCAGGGGGTCGAACACCGACGCGCGCACCGCACGCCCACCGGCCTCGACCACTCGCGCCACTGCCACCGGGTTCATGTCCACGCCCAGCGCCCGGTGCCCCCGGGCGGTGAGCGTGAGGACCATGCGGCCGGGTCCGCAGCCCGCGTCGAGGGTGTCACCCTCCGTACGGTCCAGGACGCTCTCGTCGGCACTGTCGGTGGCCCCGCACCAGCGCTCCACGTCCAGGGGCAGTATCCAACCGTCGGACCGTCGCAGGTACAGGGGGCCGTGGCCGTTGACGAGCGCCCGGGAGTACGGGTCGCACAGCCACGGGGCTGCGCGGGTGTCGACCCCCATCTCCGGCGCGCTCATCGTCGGGCCCCCGTTCCACAGACCCTGACGACCTCGCCGAACCGGGTGTCGGGCGCGAGCGCGGCCACGGCGGCGGCGTCCCGTGGGGTGTCCACGTCCCTGAGCGGGTCCAGGTCGCCCACGCGCAGTCCCGCGTCCACGAGCCGCGCCCGCTGGACACGCCCGGTGCGCGGGGTGGACATCGGTACGCCGCGCACCAGGTCGGGGTCGGGCGCGGCCATCCCGAGCGCCCAGAACCCACCGTCCTCGCTCGGGCCGAACCACGCGTCGACGTGTTCCCAGGCATCCGGGGACAGGACGGGCGCCAGGTGCCGTTCGGTGAGCTGGGGGGTGTCCATACCGACCAGGAGCGAGGGACCCGAACACGCGGCGAACGCGGCCGCGAGTCGTTCGTCCAGCCCGCCGCCCGACTGCGGCACCACCTCGAAGCCCGACTCGGGCAGCCAGGGTCCCGGCCTCCCCTCCAGCACCAGCAGCCGTCGGCGCGCCGGAAGACGCAGCACGGTCTCCAGGGTGTCCGTCAGGGCCGCCTCGGCGACGGCGGCCGCCTCCTCGGGTGAGTACTCCGGGGTCAGCCTCGTCTTGACCAGGCCGGGGACGGGTTCCTTGGCGATCACCAGCAGTGTCGTGATCCCGGCGCGCCGGTCCGCCCGACCGGGCCGACTCATCGTCTTCCTTCCTCCGCGCGTGTGCGTTCCCCGGTCGGCGGCTCGCGCAGCACCGAGGTCATGTCGCGCACGGCGGTCCAGGTCCCGCGCCACGTTCCGGTCACCTTGGACGCCCCGGAGCGGGGCAGGTAGGGGACGTCCACCTCCGTGATGCGCCAGCCCGCGTCCGCGGCGCGCACGACCGTCTCCAGGGGATAGCCCGAGCGCCGGTCGGTCATGCCCAGGCCCAGCAGGCCCGACCTGCGGGCGGCCCGCATCGGGCCGATGTCGCGGACCCGCACCCCGGTCCGGGAGCGCAGCATCCGCGCGACGGCCGCGTTGCCGATCCGCGCGTGAGGAGGCCAGGCACCCCTGCGTGTGGGGCGCCGCCTGCCCATGACGAGGTCCGCGTCACCCCGCCGGACCCGGTCCACCAGCCCCGGGAGCAGGCTCGGGTCCAGGGAGGCGTCGCAGTCGCAGAAGCAGACGTACTCGGCGGTGGCGGCCGACAGGCCCGCGTGGCACGCCGCGCCGAACCCCCTCCGCGACTCCGGGACCACGACGGCTCCGAGCTTCTCGGCGATGGCGGCCGATCCGTCGGTCGAACCGTTGTCCACGACGATCGCCCGCCAACCCGCTGGGACGCGCTCCATGACCCAGGGGAGCGCGGATGCCTCGTTCAGACAGGGGAGCACCAGGTCGACCGGCGGTGGTCCGGCACCCGTGGATTCCGGGTGTGCCCGCGCCTGTTCGTTCCGGTCGTTACCGTGCGGTTCGTTGATCACCCTGATTACGTTACGAAGTCATAAAGGTGCAGTCAGTGAATGGACCCGCGACACGCTGGCGTGTCGGCCGTCAGCCCGCCGGAATGCCGGTGTCGACCGACCCGCGCAGCTCGGAACGGGCGAACTCGGCCATGCCCTCGGCGAAGCCCACCCGGGGGCGCCAGGACAGCTCCTTCATCAGCCGGTCCGAGGAGGCCGTGATGTGCCGGACGTCCCCGAGCCGGTACTCGCCGGTGACCACGGGCGCGGGGCCACCGTGCGCGTCCGCCAGCGCCGCGGCCATCTCCCCGATGGTGTGGGGGGTTCCGCTGCCGGTGTTGAAGGCCGACAACACGCCCGGAGCCCGGTCCGGCAGTGCCTCCAGGGCCGCCACGTTGGCGCGGGCCACGTCCCGCACGTGCACGAAGTCGCGTCGTTGGCGCCCGTCCTCGAACACCCGGGGGGCCTCGCCTCGGGCCAGCGCCGACCGGAAGAAGGACGCCACGCCCGCGTAGGGAGTGTCGCGCGGCATACCCGGGCCGTAGACGTTGTGGTAGCGCAGGGACAGCGCGCGCCCGCCCACCGCGCGGGCCCACGAGGCGCTCAGGTGCTCCTGCGCCAGTTTCGTGGTGGCGTACACGTTGCGGGGGTCGCTCGGCGCGTCCTCCCGCACCAGGCCGGGAACGAGAGCCGTACCGCAGCGGGGGCACGGGGGGTCGAACAGTCCGGCCCGGAGGTCGGACTCCGCCCTCGGGCCGGGGCGGACGTCGCCGTGCTCGGGGCACGTGTACCGGCCCTCTCCGTAGACGACCATGGAACCGGCCATCACCATGTGGCGGACGCCGGTGCGGGCCATGGCCGCCAACAGGACCGCGGTGCCCAGGTCGTTGCAGTCCACGTAGTCGGGCGCGTCCAGGAAGTCCGACGAGCCCAACCCGACCATCGCCGCCTGGTGGCAGACCGCGTCCACCCCTCGCAGGGCCCGTTCGACGGCCTCGCCGTCCCGGACGTCGGCCACGACCTCGACGGTCCCGTCGGGGCCGCGCCCTCCGTGCGCCAGGGGCAGGTAGGCATCGAGGGTCACCGCCTCGTGCCCGGCCAGGCGGAGTTCCTCCGCCACCCGCGATCCGATGAACCCGGCACCACCCGTGACTAGTACGCGCATGGGGTCAACCTACGCCGCGTGCGCGCGCCGCCACCGAATGTGTTTCGGTGAGTCGTGCCGCCACAGGAAGGCCCGGAGCGCGCGGCCCCGCCTCAGGCCGACCCGCCGTCGGCGAACACCACCTGTGCGTTGAGGTCCTCACCTCGCCGCGAGCACGGTGGAGGTGACCAGGGTGTTGATGACCACGGCCGCATTCGTCCGGAGCACCGCGGCCCCCGCCGCGCCCGCACCCCAGTCGCCCTCCTCCAACTCCCTGGTCCGCCTGATCACGGCGGAGCTCCAGGGGATCCTCCTGTCGAGGTGGGGAAGCGTCCCACTCGCCGCCACCAGAGCGGTCACCGCCGCGATGTGCGCCGTCGGCTCGGCTCGGTCGACGAGTACCGAGCGCACCTGTTCGAAGAGCTCCTCGTGCCGACCGGTGCCACCGAGCTGCAGGACGCTCCGGGGAAGGAAGCCCAGCATTTTCCGGTCCTCGCGGTCGATGTCCCCGTACCGCACGAGCCGGTCCAGCAGCGGAGCCCGCAGCCCCGGCCCGATCGCGGCGAGCACGGCGTGCGCGCTCCGCGGTTTCCGGTCGGCGTAGTCCCACGCCGACCTGAGCACGTCGTCCGTCGGCGCCACGGATCCCGCGTGGACCACGGGCCCGCGCAGGCGCTCCTCGCGCACCTCGACGTGACCGCGCAGAACCAGGTCGGTGAGGACCGCGCCACCCAGCACGTGGAAGAGCACGTTCTCGCCCGCGATCGTCCCCGACGCGGGCTGGAAGAGCATGAGCAGGACGTCCTCCGCGAGCGAACGCGTTCCCTGGTCTTCGGAGCTGTGTACTCCGGGAGTCTCCGACACGGTCCGTGCCCTTCTGTTCGTGGTGTCCATCGTCCCCCGCCGCCTGTGCTCTCGCGGTCAGGCGTGTTCGGCGCGTCCTCCCAGGTGCTGGGCGAGGAAGCGGTCAACGGCGCCGAACAGGGCGGTCTGGTTCTCCGGGTTCACCACCCCGTGCCCCTCGTCGTCGAAGACGAGGTACTCGACCTCGACACCACGGGAACGCAGCGACTCGACGAGGTTGTCGGACTCGGCCCGGACGACGCGGGGGTCGTTGGCGCCATGGGCCACGAACAGCGGGGCACGGATGGCGTCGATCCGGCTGATCGGCGAGCGGGCGAGCATGTCGGCCTCCTGCTCGGGGACCTCCGGGTCGCCGACGTACCGGTGGAAGTTGTTCACCAGTCCGGGACGGACGAACACCGGCTGGGTCCGCAGGAAGTTCGCCAGGTCCGAGATGCCGACGATGTCGACGGCCGCCGCGAAACGGTCCGGTGTGAAGGCCGCCCCCACCAGAGCCGCGTAGCCACCGTAGGAACCCCCGAGGACGGCCACCCGGTCCGGATCGGCGTAACCCCGCTCCACCGCCCAGTCCACGCCGTCGATCAGGTCGTCGTGCATCCTGCCCGCGAACTCACCGATCGCGGCCTGGGTGTGCGCCTTGCCGTAGCCGGTCGAACCGCGGAAGTTGACCTGGAGCACCGCGTAGCCCCGGTTGGCCAACAGCTGGACGGTGGGGTTGAACCCCCAGGCGTCACGCATCCAGGGACCGCCGTGGACCATCAGCACCATCGGCAGGGCGGTCGGCTCCACACCGACGGGGAGGGTCAGGTAGGAGGGCAGCTCCAGCCCGTCGCGCGCGGTGATCGTGACGGGCCGCATCGGGGCCAGCGCGTCCGGGTCCAGGTGCGGGAAGGGCCGGAAGAGCAGCCGGGACTCACCGGTGGCGTGGTCGTGGAACCAGGTCGCCCCGGGGTCGCGGTCGTGGGTGAAGGAGACGACCCACCGCTGACCGCTCGAGTCGGATGACACGTGCGCGAGATCCCCGTCGGACAGCTTCTCCAGAGCCGACAGGACCTCCGCGAAGTGCGGGTCCACGGCGTGGACGACCTGGCGTTCACCGAGGTAGCGCACCCCGAGTAGGGCGCCCCGGCGGTCACGGATGAGCGGCGCCGGAAGACCCGGGTCGACGAGTGCGCGGGTGTCGACGTCGAGGGTCGGGTGGCCGTCGACCTCGGTCTCCTCGCCGGTGGCCAGGTCGACGTGGACCAGACGGGTGCGGTCGGTGCCCCGGTTGGACCCGACCCACAGGCCCTTCCCCTCCGGTGTCGTCTGGAGCGGGAAGGGACCCAACGGGTAGTCGGCGCCGTCCATGACCATCAAGGGCCGTTCCTCGCCGGACTCGTCCAGGCGGGCGAGGGCCAGGTCGCCCTCGGCGGTGAGTTCGGTGGAGTACCAACCGCCGTCACCGGTCTGGAACATCGCTTTGCCCGGTCCGGGGCTCTTGACCACCATCGTGAGCTCACCGGAGGCGACGTCGAGTTCGTAGGTGTCGAACTCCGCGAGGGTCCGGGCGTTGAGTAGCAGCGTCATCCGGCCCGGCCGCCCGATGGAGGGCTCGAAGCCCACGACTCTGGCCCCGGGGAAGGGGGTGAGGTCGACCGCGGCGGACCCGGGGGAGTCCAGGTCGACCCGGTACAGGTGCCAGTTCTCGTCGCCGTCGTCGTCCTGGAGGTAGAGCAGCAGACCCGGGTCCTCGGCCCACTCGTAGCTCAGCACGCTGCGGGTCTCGTCGGAGGTCACGGGGCGGGGCTCGGAACCGGGTTCGAGGTCCTGGACCCAGACATTGAGCCGGTTCCGCCACGGCGCGAGGAAGGCGATCCGCGTGCCGTCGGGCGAGATCCTCGCGCCGGTGCGCTGAGGCGATCCGTACAGGTCGTCGATCGTGTGGAGTTCCGGCAGTGCCATGTCGTTCCCGTCCTGGTCTGGAAGGCGGTCTGGGCGGTCGCCGCGAGAAGCGGTCGTCGCCCGTCCTGCTCTTCGATCCAAGCCGCCGGAGCGCGCGCCGGACAGTGGCACCGCGTCAACACCCGCGTGTGACGTGGCGTCACCACCGGGGGATGCGAGGTGAACGACCAAGGGGCCGGAGAAGGACAGCGGACGCACCGTGAGGATGTCGCCTCGATCCTCGGCAGTGGTGCCCTGTTTCGGGTCCTTTCCGATGTCAGCGTGCATTTCCCACCCCGAGAGGACAGGGTGCAACTCCGAACCGGCATGCATCCATCTCGTATCAAGATCGATGAAATGAAAAATGGATATTGGACTTGTTCGCCGCCGCAGAGGATGCTTGATCGCGTATAACAGTCGCGAAAGGATATTGGTGTGCAAGAAAAGAAAACTGTTCTGGTCACGGGCGCGACCGGTGGCCAGGGCGGAGCTGTTGCCCGCAGACTGATGGACGGCGGCTGGCCGGTGCGGGCCCTGGTCCGAGACCCGGACAAGCGGGAGGCTGAAGAACTCAGGACTCTCGGCGCGGAACTGGTCGCCGGTGACCTCGACGTCCCGGAGTCGCTGCGGACCGCCATGCGGGGCGTGGACGGCGTCTTCGGCGTCCTGCCCGCGGACCTGGGGAATCCGGAGCCCGAGACCGAGGTGCGCCGGGGCAGGAACCTCGTGGACGCGGTCAGTGCCGCGGGTGTCGCGCACCTGGTCTACAGCTCCGTGGGCGCCGCCGAGCACGGCTCCGGGGTCGCGCACTTCGAGACCAAGGCGGAAATCGAGGCCTACATCGACGCCGTCGGCGTCCCGGCCACAGTACTGCGACCGGTGTTCTTCATGGAGAACTGGCAGTACATGCTGCCGGAGGCGGAGAACGGAGAGCGGGTCGTCCCGTTCGCGCTGGACGCCGAGACCCCGTTGCAGATGATCGCGCTGGCCGACATCGGCCGGATCGCCGCGGAGGCGTTCGCCGACCCGACCGAGTTTCTCGGCCGCAAGATCGACATCGCCGGTGAGGAGATGACCGTGCGGGAGATCTCCGAGGTTTTCACCAAGGTCGACGATGTACCGACCCGCTTCGAGCGGCAGGCCATCGAAGAGGTGCGGGCCGGGAGCCGGGAGTTCGCGGCGATGTTCACCTGGCTCAACGACAAGGGATACCAGGCCGACGTCACCGCCCTCCAAGAGCGGCACCCCGGTCTGCTGACCCTGGAGGCGTGGCGTAGTCAGGGAGCCTGAGCTCCTCGTGAACGCGGCCCGGGTGTGTTCAGGCAGGTCACGGTCGCGTGGCTTTGAATGGACGACTCGTCTCGATCCTTGTGTCCTCACTTTGCATGTGGCTGGGTTGGGAATCGAGGGCGATGCTTCTCCTGTGGGATACGGGGGCCGAAGAGATCGCCAGCCAGGCGTCTCCTCTCGGTCGGCGGTGTTCTCACTCGGGAACGCTGGTGTCCGCGCCAGTGCGCCTGCGGGGAGGCTGCCTCACTCCACGGGCGTCCGCCCCCCGTCCCTCGGCGCCGGTGTCCTGCTTTGCACGTGGGGGATCCCGAGGACCGTGAGGAAGGCACTGGCAGCGGGCGTGCAGGCGGCCCGGCTCCAGATGACGTGCTCCACGCGGGTCGGTGCGTCGGTGACCTCGATGGTGGTCACCCCGGACAGCTGAGGCACGTAGGTGGAGGGGAGCAGCGCGACCCCCAGACCCTCGACGACCAGGCGGGCCATGTAGTCAGCGGAGGTCACTTCGAAGGTGACGTCGCGGCTGAGACCAGCGGCCGAGAAGGCCTGGTCGGACTGGATACGACCGGCCGTCCCGGCGGGCAGGTCCACGAAGACCTCCGTGGAGAGACGGTGCAGGCTCACCGACGACTCCTCGGCGAGCAGGTGGTCCGGTGCGACCACGGCGACGAGTCGGTCGCGCGCGAGTTCGCGAGAGTTGACGCCCTGGGGGCGTGCCGTGGTCGGCAACCCCAGGAAGGCGACTTCCAGGTTCCCTTCTCTGACCTGTTCGACCAGGTTGTCGCTTGCGCCCACGCAGAGCCCGATGCGCACGTGCGGATACCGTCGGCGGAGATCGCGCAGAGCGCCCGGGATGTCGACGGCGGCGACGGTGGGAATGAGTCCCACCGCGAGCCGCCCACGCACCTCGCCGACCGCGGCGGCGGCGTTGGCGGCCGCGAGTTCGGCCGCGTCCAGACACTGGCGCGCGGCGGGCAGGAACGCCGTGCCGGCCGGAGTCAGCCGCACTCGGCGGCTGGTGCGCTCGAAGAGTTTCGCGCCCAGTTCCCGTTCCAGCCGTGCGATTTGGTGGCTGAGGGCAGATTGGGCGACCAAGCAGCGTTCAGCGGCCCTGGTGAAGCTGTTCGTCTCGGCGATGGCGACCACGTAACGCATCTGCTGGAGTTCCATGGACTCATCGTATCGACCGGGCTCCGATTATCCGGTTGTTCGAGATGGCGACAATGCGCTTGACCGGAACAAGGTGAGTACGAATTTGAGTCATTGATGAATCCGTCAACTCAAAGGTGAGAGTTCCTTGGTAGAACACATTCGGGGCTCAGAGTGGAAGGGTCCTGGGATGGCCTGGCGGGAACGGTCGCGACTCGTCTCTCGAACTACCGGTGGGCGCTCTGAGCAGCCCGTCGGCGTCGCGAGAACGCGGCGATGAGCAGGCCGATTCCGGCGAGGGCGGCGCCGAGCAGGCACGTTCCGGTCCAGTGGGCGTTGACCCAGGCGATGGGCGCGAGGGCTCCTCCGATCGCGCCACCGGCGAAGAACAGGGTCATGAAGACGGCGTTGATCCGGCTGCGTGCCTCTGGCCGGAGTTCGTAGCAGGTCGTCTGGGACGCGTTGAGCATGGCCGTCTGTCCCACGTTGATCAGGACCACACCGATGATGAGCCAGATGATCTGCCCGTTCTGCGCTGGCAGCATAACGACCCATCCGACAGCGGCGGAGAGCAGTCCCGTCAGCAGGACGGCACCCGAGTATCCGCGGTCGACGAAGTGTCCGGCCAACGGCATGGAGAGCGGGCCGATCGCACCGATGAGGCCGACGAGACCGATGGTCGCAGGGGACCACTCGTACGGCCGGTCGACCAGGAGCAGGGTGATGGCCGTCAGGTGGATGGTGAATGAGGCCATGGCCAGTGCGGCGATCGCGATAGGCCCCCGCAGCCCGGGGAGTTCGATGAGCAGCATCGCTGTGGACCGCCACAGGCGAAGCGGGCGGGTCGCGTCACTGGTGTCGCGCTCGCCGTCCGGCAGAAGCCGCAGGACGAGGAGAGCGGTGACCACCAACAGCACCGCGGTGATCCAGTAGACGGCTCGCCATCCGGCGAGCTCGGCGACGATACCGGAGAAGGCCCGCCCCACGAGCCCGCCGCCGAGGACTCCGGCCATGACGATGCCGATGCTGCGGGCACGCCGGTTCGGCGCGGTGATCTCTGCGGCGAACGGAACGAGCACCTGTGCGCCCACCGAGGTCACAGCGGCCAGGCCGGTGGCCATCAGCAGAACCGATCCACCGGGTGACGCACCGGCCACTCCCAGAAGCAGGCCGGTGCATATGAGCAGGAACGCGGTGAGGCCCCGGCGCGAGTACCGGTCTCCGAGAGGGACCAGGAGGCCGAGTCCGAGCGCGTAGCCGACCTGGGCCATCGCGATGGTGAGGCCGGCGGTGGTGGTACTCATGTGCAACTCGGAGCGCAACAGTCCGAGTAACGGCTGAGCGAAGTAGTTGCCCGCCACGGACAGGCCCGCCGCCACAGCCATGATCATCAGCACAAACGACGGGTGCGGTGCCCGAGCGGGGGCTGCCTGGCCCGTGGAGGCATTGATTTTGGTCATGCCCTCCATGTTCTACATAAAGCAGCGATGAGTCCAACTCATTCTATTCATAGATTGCATCGTGAATTTCGATGCTTGCGCTGACGTCATCGAATCTTCGGCGAGGGGGGATCGGAGTGGTCGGGTGTCGCCTGTTCTGTGTCTCGGCCATCGTGTTTCGGGTCCTACGGGGCGTGGGCACGCCGAACGTGCAACCTGATCGGCTCGGGGGTCAGCTGCTCAGTCGTGCGCTGGCAGGGGAGAGAATGTCGCGGCATCGAGTTTCGTGGAAGAATACGAATCCATCTCGTATGGCTCAGCAGACTTCGATACACTGATCCGACTTGGTCGAATCAGGGAGAATGAGGAGGGCGATGGGAGACTATTCCTGGGGTCAGCGTATCGACACCGTGGATTTCGATGAGTTGTCGCTGCTGTACCGGATCGCGCCGTTGGGAAACAAGCCGCCGGGGGAACTCGCCACGGTATTCGGCAACAGCATGTTCCTCTGCTTCGTTCGCGACGGTGAAACGCTCGTCGGTGCGGGGCGGGTACTTGCTGACGGTGTGGACTGCGCCTATATCGCCGATGTGGCGGTCCACCCTGACCACCAGGGGCGGGGGCTGGGCTCGGGCATCATCCGCAGGCTCGTGGACCTCGCCCGCGGTCACAAGAAGATCATCCTGTACGCCAAGCCGGGCGCCGAGGCCTTCTATGGCGAACTCGGTTTCCTGCGTATGAACACCGCGATGGCGATCTGGAACGACCCGGACCGCGCGGTTGGTTCCGGGCTGCTCAGCCGGGAGCCCCGTTAGCGTGAGCGGGCCGGTGGCCCGCCGCAGCTCCTTGAGGTCTCGTCACTGGTTGGTGAGGCGTACGGTCGCGACCAGCCACCGTCCCCGATGTGTGCCGACGCGCGTGGCGACCCTCGGGCCTGCGGAACGACGAAGGGGTCCCTACCACGTGGGCAGGGACCCCTTCTTACCGGCGGAGGATATGGGATTTGAACCCATGAGGGGGTTGCCCCCCAACCGCATTAGCAGTGCGGCGCCCTAGGCCTCTAGGCGAATCCTCCTGGCTGCGACCAGCCTACAGAGCGCGGGGTCCCTGCGCAAAACGAATCCCCCGCGGGGGAGGACCAAGGGGCGGCGGGGCCCTCCCGCCTCAGGTCAGGGGGCGCGGGGCCCTGGTGCGGGCGGGGTGCCGTAGGTGCTGGCCTGGAGGTCCCACAGGTCCCGGTACGGGCCGCCCTCGGCCATCAGTCGGGCGTGCGCGCCGTGGGCGATCACGGCCGCGTTCGAGCACCACGGCGTGGGTCGGGCATCCGTGCCGAGGCCGGTCGGCAGGGCGTCCAGGGGAGGCCCCGGCGGGTTGCGGTCGGACCGGATCGCGGGCCGGTGGGAGGAGGCGTTCGGCCGAGCGTGCAGTGGGAGCGGTATCGCGCGGCGGATCCCGGGGGTGGGGGGCGGGAACCGAATACCTGCACGCATCGGCCGCGCCCAAAGCCCCGGAGGAGGGCGCCGGTGACTGGCGGGCCGGTGTCCGCGAAACGGGGCCTGGCGGAACCTGGCGGCCAGGTCAGGAGGTGGTGCGCTCGATGACGAGGTCGGCGTCGCCGCGCAGTTTCTCCACGGCCCGGGACAGGGTGCTCTTCACGGTGCCGATGGTCACGCCCATGCGCTCGGCGATCTGGGCCTCGGTGAGGTCCTCGTAGTAGCGCAGCACCACTGTGGTGCGCTGCCGGGCGGGCAGGCGATCGATGGCGCGCCCCACGACGTCGGCCAGGTCGCTGCGCCAGGTGGGGTCGTCCAGCCGCTGCTCGGGGATCTCGTCGGTGGGGTACACGTCGAGGCGTTTGCGGCGCCACTCGGAGATCTGGGTGTTGACCATGGCCCGGCGCACGTAGCCGTCCCGCGCTCGGGGGTTGGCGATGCGCCCCCAGGCGAGGAAGGTCTTGACCAGCGCGGCCTGGAGGAGGTCCTCGGCGTCGGCGTGGCTGTTGGTGAGGGAGCGCGCCATGCGGAGCAGCGCAGTTCCGCGCTCGGACACGTAGTCGGTGAACTCCTCGGACCCGGGTGTCCGTGTCGTTCCGTTCACGTCCGTCACCGCCTCGACCCCGTCGCGTGCCGCCAGCGTGCGCACCGCTGTCGCGGGCCGCTCTGGACTCTCACTCTCACACAGCGAGCGCAAATCCCCAGGAATCTGGACACCACGTGGCAACAAATCGCTCGATCAGCGAACAAACCCCCGTGCGGCAGGGGGGAGGGTGCGGCGCTTTCAGGAGCCGGGCGTGTCGGAGCGCGGACCTTCCAAGGGCGCGCCGAACGCCTGGCGGACACAAAGTGTGTACAAATGCTTGCGTGCGGTGACGGAGAATCGTGGGTGGGCGGAGGGGAGTTCCCCCTTGTCCGCAGGCGAAGCGGTCACTTCCTCCCTGGCGCGGCGCCCCCACCGACACGAACCGACACGTGTCGGCGTGTGCACGGCCGATCCGGGAGGCGGGGGAGACAATGGGCACAGACGGACGAGTCGGTCTACAAGGGGGCGCGAAGGACATGTCAGTGATGACGGACAGTGGTCGGGACCGACGGCGGTTCACCGCCGCCGTGCTCGGCGCCGGGGCCGTACCCGAGCCCACACCGGTCCACCGCCGCGTCGTGCGCGGCGTGGTCGTCGACGCCACCTCGTACATGCTCTGCGTCGCCACGCCCGAGGGGGAGGAGCGCTTCCTCTACGAACGCGTCACCTCCTTCTGGAGCGGTGGCGAGGTACTGCCCACCGAACTGTGCCCCGGCGACGACGTCGTGGTGCTGTGCTCACACGACGGCCGCCTGGTCGCCGAACGCGTATGGGCGCGGGCCGCCCGGGCCACCGGGGTCATCACCGACTGCGAGGGCGACACCCTGCGGATCGACCCCGGTCACGGCCGTCCCCGTCTGACCGTGATCCTTCCCTACCGCTCCTCCGGACGCATCGGGGTGCGCCACCCCAGGCTGGAGGCGGGCTACCTGTTCGACGCCGTCGGCGTCTGGCGGGGCGCGGAGATCGAGGCGACGCGGCCGGTCACCACCCAGCCGCCCTACCCGTTGAACTCCACCCCGCGCCGTCCTCCCACACGGGAGCACTCCACGACCCTCAGCGGGATCGCCACCTGGTACGACCCCGCCTGGGGGCGCGCCAGCCATCAGGACCCCAGGGCCGTGGCGGCGGGGGCCGCCTACCCGGCGCTCGATCCGGTCGGCCACGAGGGGCCCTGTGACCGGCGCACCTCCTGCGTCCCGCTTCCCCTGCTGTCCACCGGGGCCACGCTCCACCTGCGCAACGACTGCACGCAGGACGCCGCGGTCGTCCCCGTCGTGGACTGCGCCGCCGCCGACAGCTGGCTCTGCGACCTCTGCCCGGCCTGCGGGAGCCAGAGCGCGGGCCGCCTCGCCTCGCTCACCATGACCTCCTTCGTCGCCCTCGGCGGGCGGCTGGAGGCGGGCTGCTTCAACGCGACCATGACCGTCGCCAACCTGGAGGGCTGACCGATGTTCCCGGAGGTTCTCGAAGCGGTCCGCGAGGTCCAGCTACCGCTCCTCGCGGCCCTGCTCCTGCTCGGCGCCGCGGCCAAGGCCAGCCCGCGCGCGGCGGGGACGGGCGTGTCCGTCCTTCTGCCCGAACGTCTGCGCCGCCCCGTCACGCTCGCCACCTGCCTGCTGGAGGTGGCCCTGGCGGTGGCCCTGCTGACCGCGACCGGCCTCCTCGGCGAGGCGGCGAGGGTGCTCACCGCCCTGATGTTCGCGGCGTCCGTCGTCCTGCTGCTGGTGGCCCGCCGCCGCGACCCCGAGGCCGGTTGCGGCTGCTTCGGCGGCCTGAGCCAGACGCCGATCGGCTGGCGCACGCTCACCCGCGCGGGCCTGCTGGCGGTGGGCGCGGCCGCCACGGTCGGGCTGGCGCCCACCGGCTGGGAGGTGGCCTCGGGCCCCACCGCGACCCACGGCGTGGTCCTCGGCGTGCAGCTGCTCGTGCTGGCGATGCTCAGCCCCGAGCTGCGCGAGGCCCTGGACCGGTTCACCACGCGTGAGCCCTGCGCGGTGCGCGAGGTCTCCGAGCGCCGCACCCTGCGCCGCCTGCGCGGCAGCGAGGTCTGGCGGACCAACGCCAAGGTGATGCTCAAGAGCGATCCCGAGGAGACCTGGCGGCACGGCTGCTGGCGGTTCCTTCGCTACGACGGCCTGCGCCACGGCCGTCGCGTGGACGTCGTGTACGGGGTGCGGATCGACGGCCCGCGCCGGACCGGCGTGCGCGCGGTCCTGGTGGACAGGGAGAGCGGCACCGTGATCGCCTTCTTCGGCGCGGTGACCACGCTCGACCTCCAGGGGCCGCCGCGCAGGCTGCCCCGGCCGCGCGAGGCGGCCAGGCGCGACGAGGCCCAGGGCCGGGGCGGAGCCAGGCCCGGGACCCTCGCCAAGGAGTTCCCGGGCGAGTCCGGGCGCGGCCTCCCCGACGAGGTCAGAGCATCTGGCCCTGCCGTGTGATGGCGGCCTCGGTGAAGTCCAGGAGCAGCTGCTCGTAGTCCTCGGCCTCACCGGGGCCCATCACGGAGGTCGTGCCCAGCAGGTCACCGTTGCGGTACATGACGGTGTACATGTGGTTCTCGCCCCCGTCGTCGTTGACCTGGATGGCGAAGGAACGCGACTCGTCGCCCACCGGGGGGACGTCGAGGTCGGTGACGCCGTACTCGGAGCTGCTGCCGTCCTCGTAGGTGGCGGTGTACTCGGCGCAGGTCTCCGGGGGCTTGACGGCCAGCGCCTCGGCGGCCGCGCCCTCGTCGAGTCGTACGAGGATGTGCGAGACGTTGCCCTTGTCCCACTCGTAGGCGGCCACCGAGGTGGGGGCGTCGCGCACCGCCTCCAGGTCGCCCCACCGGTTGGCGGCGTCCATGCACTCGGGCTTGTCCAGTTCGGTGGAGGCCCGGACCTCCTCCGAATACTGCACTGTGACAAGCTCGGAGTAGGTTCCGGCCTCGCTGCTCTCGGGTAGCAGGGTGACGTCCCCGACGTTGATCGGCTGCGCGTCGTGCAGCTGGGCGGCGGCCTCGGCGTTGGGGTCCTCGCTCTGCCCCTCGTCCGTCCCGCCGCACGCGCTCAGGACGATCACCGAGGTCAGCGCGACTGCGGCGGGCAGGGACACGCCCGCTGCGGAACGGGCAGAACGATGACGCAAACGCATGGTGGTATCTCCTCGTTTGTGCGATATTTCCGCTTGGAGCGGTGACCGACCCGGACCTCTCATTGCTGAGAGTGTCGCGGGGTTAGCACAAAGTATTGAGGAAGGACAATGGTGTCGGAGTCGAAATCGCCATATCTGCGGGCGGTACTGGAGTCCATCCCCGCCTACAAGCCCGGCCGCAAGGTCGTCGGGCCGGACGGGCGCTCCATCAAGCTGTCGTCCAACGAGAGCCCCTTCGGGCCGCTCCCGTCCGTGCGTGAGGCCATCGCCAGGGCCGCCGCCGACCTCAACCGCTACCCGGACCCGGGCGCCGCCGCGCTCGTCACCAGGCTCGCCGGGCACCTGGACGTCCCGGAGGAGCACGTCGCGCTCGGCGCGGGCTCCGTCGGCATGCTCCAGCAGCTCCTGGAGGCGGTCGGGGAACCGGGCGCCGAAGTCGTCTACGCCTGGCGCTCCTTCGAGGCCTACCCCCTGTTGGCCGAGCTGTCCGGCGTCACCTCGGTCCGGGTGCCCCTCAGGGACGAGACCCACGACCTCGAGGCGCTCCTCGGCGCGATCACCGACAACACCCGCATGGTGCTGGTGTGCAACCCCAACAACCCGACCGGCACCGCCGTCCGGGAGCGGGAACTGGTCGACTTCCTCGACCGCGTCCCCGACCACGTGCTGGTCGTCCTCGACGAGGCCTACCGCGAGTACGTGCGCGACCCCGAGGTCCCCGACGGCGTGGCCCTGTACCGGGACCGCCCCAACGTCGCGGTCCTGCGCACCTTCTCGAAGGCCTACGGCCTGGCCGCCGTCCGCCTCGGGTTCCTCGTCGGCCACCCCTCGGTGACCGACGCCGTGCGCAAGACCCTCGTCCCGTTCGCGGTCAACCACCTCGCCCAGGCGGCCGGGATCGCCTCACTGGACGCCGAGGCCGAGCTCCTCGAGCGCGTGGAGACCACCGTGAAGGAGCGTGAGCGCGTCCGTGACGCCCTCGTGGCCTCGGGGTGGACCGTGCCCCCCACCGAGGCCAACTTCGTGTGGCTGCGGCTGGCTGAGGACACCCTCGACTTCGCGGCCGCCTGCGCGGAGGCGGGCGTCTCCGTGCGCCCGTTCGACGGTGAGGGCGCCCGGGTCAGCCTCGGCACCCCCGAGGAGAACGACGCGTTCCTCTCCGTCGCGACCGCCTACGCCAAGCGGCGCTGACACACGGCGCTGACACACGCCCGTCGGCCGTGGCCACAGGCGTGTGACCCCGCAGACGCCGACGGGGGCGGCCCCCACGTATGGGAGCCGCCCCCGTTCGGGTGTGCGTTCGGACTACTTGCCCGCCGCGTCCTTGTCCAGCTTCTCCACGATGAGGCGGTAGAGCTGGCGCGGGCGGCCGGGCTGAAGCGTGCGGTTGGGCGGCAGGGGCCAGGCCAGGCCCTCCTCCACCAGGGTGCGCAGCAGGCGCCGCGCGGTCCGGGAGGTGACCCCGAGCATGCGCCCGGCGTTCTCCGCGTCGACCACCAGCGGCCCGTCCTCCTCGGCGATCTTCTCCGAGAGCCGGACCAGGGTCTCGCGGCCCTTGGTGCGCAGCGGCTCGGAGGACTGCCGGGCGGGAGCACGCTGAGCCGGGACCAGCGAACGGCCCTCGCGGTCCACCGCGAAGCTCTGCCGGGAGGCCTGCGCCCGGTTCAGCGCCGCGCGGGCGTGCGACTCCGCGTCCTGGGTGGTCCGGCCCATGCCGATGCCCACCTCGATCGCGATGCCCAGCTCCGCCTTGATGCGCTCCACGAACGGGGGCTGCCGGAACCCCTCGGTGGCGGTCACCAGCGAACCGCGCGTGGCGGTCACCATGAACGAGTGGTCGTCCAGGCGGTGCGCCGTCGCGTTGATCCGGTGGGCCTCCTGCAGCAGCAGCCGGTGCAGTGACAGCCGCAGCTCCTCACGCCAGTAGCGCGGGGTGGAACGCCGGGAGGAGTCGCGCAGCGTGGGCACGTCCACGACGACCACACCGAGCTGGGCCTCCTCCAGGCGGTGGTGCGCGCCCAGCAGACCGGCGGTCTGGAGCGCGCTGCGCACACCGGCGTTGGTGGGCCGCAGCCGGATCACCGGAACCCCTATGGCCTCCAGGCGCTCGGCGACGCCGCGCACGCAGGTGATCGCCATCTTGGTGGCCTTGCGCCGCCACAGCCCCTCGTGGAAGGACGTCAGCTGGGCGGTGTTGGTCAGCTCCTCGTGCACGTGGATGCCGTCCACGGGCAGGTCGACCTCGGAGTAGGCCTCCACCACGTCGGCGCGGCTGAGCACGTCGAGACTGGCTCTGGTCGGGTCGTAACGATCGTCCAGTGTCGCTCGGAGCAGGGCCTCATGCAGGCTCGCCCCGCCGAGCGGCACGAACGTCGCGGGCATGGTCAACACGCCCGCCTTCCGTGCGAACTCGTAGGGGACGGGACTGGCGAACAGGTAGGCGTCGATGGCCGACCCCAGCCTGACGACCTTGTCCGTCGCCTCTTGCTCGTCTCGGTAGGCGGCGGCGATGAGTCTGGCGTTCAGGGGTCCAGTGGACCCCGGACCCATGAGCATGACCCGTTCGACCACCTCATGAGGTCCTATGACGCCGATCGTCAAATCGCCAGTACGCTGCGCACTCACCTCGGGTTGCTCCCCGCTACCATTCCACGCTCTTCACTATGTGCGCCCACTGGTTTCCCGACCCGATCTCTGTCACGGCATGATTGCCGAGATCGTACCCATTGTGCGGGGCCAAAGAAGATCGTTTTCCATATCAACGCCGAAAGCCCGGGTGGGAGGAAGCCCCCCACCCCGGCTTGAACTGCGCCTACGGCTCCTACGAGACGGTGACGCGCTCCACGTCGCCGCCCAGCGCGGCGAGCCGCGTCGCGAACTGAGCGTGACCGCGGTCAACCAGATAACCAGGCGCCACGATTGTCTCACCTTCGGCGACCAGTCCGGCGAGAACCAGGGCCGCGCCGGTGCGCAGATCGTGGGCGATCACCTCGGCGCCGCGCAGGTTCGTGGAACCGTGCACGATGGCGCGGGTGCCCTCGACCTCGATCTTGGCGCCCATCTTGTTGAGCTCGTCGGCCAGGGCGAAGCGGCCGTCGTAGATGGCCTCGTGGATGTAGCTCTCGCCCTCGGCCAGGGTGGCCAGCGCCATCAGCGGCGACTGGAGGTCCGTGGCGAAGCCCGGGAACGGCGAGGTCACCGCGTTGATCGGGCGCAGCGGCACGGACGGGTCCCGCTGGACGTGCAGGACGGCGCCCTCCTGGGAGAAGCCGACCCCCATCTGCTCCAGTTTCCAACGGGCCACACCCAGGTGGTCCAGGTGGGCACCCACCAGGCTGACCTCGCCACCGGTGGCGGCGACGGTCATCGCGAACACACCGGCGTCGATGCGGTCGGCCATGATGCTGTGCTCGACGGCGGTGAGCTCCTTGACGCCCTCGACGGTGATCAGGCCGGTGCCGCCACCGCTGATCTTCGCGCCCATGGCGGTCAGGAAGTTGATGACGTCGATGACCTCGGGCTCAAGGGCCGCGTGCTCGATCACGGTGGTGCCAGGAGCCAGCACGGCCGCCATGAGGAGGTTCTCGGTACCGGTGTGGGACGGGGTGTCCAGGTACAGACGGCCGCCCCGGAGCTTGCTGGCCTCCACGTTGATGTGGTTGCGCTCCAGGTCCTCGGTGACCTCCGCGCCCAGGCGGGCGAAGCCGCGGTAGTGGAAGTCGAGGTTGCGGCTGCCGAGGTTGCAACCGCCGACGCCCTCGATGCGGGCGCGGCCGGTGCGGTGCATCAGGGCCGGCACGAAGAGCACGGAGCCGCGGAAGCGGGCCGCGATATCGGCGGGCAGGACGGCACGCTCGGGGTCGTTGAGGCCGCACGCGTCAATGACGACGGTGCGCTCGGACTCGTGGAACTCCACCTTGGCACCCACGTGCTCGGCGAGCTCGATCGCGCGGTAGACGTCCTCGATGACGGGGACGTTCCGCAGCACGGTACGTCCCTTGGACGCCAGCAGGGCGGCCCCGATCATCGGCAGGACGGCGTTCTTCGCGCCTTGGATGAACGCCGTTCCGCTGAGGGGGCGTCCGCCGCGGACGCGGTAACGAACCTCCTGGCCCATGCTCATGTGCTCCTTCGTGAGGCAGATGTGAAAAAGGGTCACCCTCGTCGGGTCTCGCCTGTATGCGTTTGAGACGCGGGTTCGCCCTGAAACGTTGCGACCGTCTGTGTGTGACCTGCACGGCCGGTGAGCCGGTCGGTTCGCGATGACTCTATAGCAATCGGATCACGTCAAACGGCCCAGAACGTGGTATACCCGCTGATCGCGGTTGAAGTCCCGCCAAACGGCCAAAGAGGCATTACGCCGGAGGAGAGACCATGGGTCGTACGCATGGCTGTCCGTTACTTCGGTGTTGCATACGACCTCACCACCATACGCGCTCCCACAGCCGAAACGTCGTCCCCGTGCGCGGAATCACGCGGCGGGCGTCGGTCAGAGAGCGGGTTTGGTGCCGGTCAAACGCTCATGGATCTCTGCGTAACGGGACAGAGTGCGCTCCACCACGTTCTCAGGAAGCTCCGGGGGCGGCGTGTCCGACGCGCGGTCCCAGCCCGAGGCGGGCGAGGTCAGCCAGTCGCGCAGGATCTGCTTGTCGAAGGACGGCTGGGCGTGCCCCGGGTTCCATTCGTCGGCGGGCCAGTACCGGGACGAGTCCGGGGTGAACACCTCGTCCGCGAGGACGAGGTCACCGGACGCGGAACGGCCGAATTCGAACTTGGTGTCGGCGAGGATCACGCCGCGCTCCCGTGCGACGTCCCGGCCGCGCCCGTACACGCGCAGGGTGAGGTCGCGCAGCTCCGTGGCGAGCTTCTCCCCGTGCCGATCCACCACGACCTCGAACGACACGTTCTCGTCGTGGTCGCCCACCTCCGCCTTGGTGGCCGGGGTGAACACCGGCTCGGGCAGCTCGGAGCCGTCGACCAGGCCCTCGGGGAGGGGGACGCCGCACACGGTGCGGTCCACCCGGTACTCGGCCAGTCCGGACCCGGCCAGGTAGCCGCGCGCCACGCACTCCACCGGCACCATGTCCAACCGCTCACAGACCAGCGTGCGCCCGGCCCAGTCGGCGGGTGCGCCCTCGGGCGGGGTGTCGGAGACGACGTGGTTGGCCACGAGGTCGCCGAGGCGCTCGAACCACCACAGGGACAGTTGGGTGAGCAGACGGCCCTTGCCGGGGATCTCCGTGGGCAGCACCCAGTCGAAGGCCGACACCCGGTCGCTGGCCACCATCACCAGCGCGCCGGAGTCCGTCGAGTACAGGTCGCGCACCTTGCCGGTGTGCAGGTGGGTGAGCCCCGGAACCTCGACGGGCTCGGGAACGGTGACGAAGCCACTCATGATGCTTCTCTCTGGGTCTTGGGCGTGTTCTATGGATCATTCCGCGCTCGTGACCACCAGGCGGCCTCTCGCCGCGCCGACGAAGCCCGGACAGCCAACCCCGGTCGGGCCCCGGTGTGCGACTGCTGAGCTCGCACGCGGTGCACAGTAGGGGCGGTCTCGCTCCACGGCGCGCGAGAGATCGCCGGGCCCCGCTGCGCGAGACCGCGGAGCCTGCCCAGCGGTGCACAGCAGGGGAGAGGGCCGCTCGCACCGGTGGTGGCCGCGCCGCCACCGGCGAAAGCACCCGGAAAACACGCCCCTGTCGTCTGTGTGCCTCAGGGTCCACCGGGCGGTGCCGGGCCCCGGGAGCCGTCGGTGCCCGCTCGGGGCGGACACCTCCAGTATCGCGTTCCCGCCGCTCCACCCGGTCGGGCGGCCCCCGGTCAACACCCGGGGCGGGACGAGCGCGGGGCCCGCAGCCGCATGGCCGCGGACCCCGTGGGAACTCCGTGGTGTGTCGCCCAGAAGGGGCCGGCGCGGAGTCAGACCTCGGCGGCGGCGCGCTCGGCGATGTCGGAACGGTAGAACGAACCGCGCAGCTCGATCCTGCTCGCCGCCTCGTAGGCGCGCTCACGGGCCTGGCGCAGGTCCGCGCCGGTGCCGACCACGTTCAGCACGCGGCCGCCGTTGGCCTTGACGTCGCGCACCCCGTCCCAGGCGGTGCCCGCGTGCAGCACGTAGGCCCCCTCCAGGGCGTTCGCGGCCTCCAGGCCGCCGATCAGGTCACCCTTGACCGGGTCGCCCGGGTAGTTCTCGGCAGCGACCACGACGGTCACCGCCGCGCCCGACTTCCACTGGAGCGAACCGATCGCGCCCAGGCCGCCGGTGTCGGTGGCCTGGAGGACCGCCCCGATCGGGGTGGCCAGCCGGTCCAGTACGACCTGCGTCTCCGGGTCCCCGAAGCGGGCGTTGAACTCCACCACGCGCGGACCCTTCGAGGTCAGCGCCAGACCCACGTAGAGCAGGCCCTGGTAGCGGTGGCCACGGCGGTTCATCTCGGAGACGGTCGGCCGCACGACCGACTCCATGACCTCGTCCACCAGCCCGGCCGGGGCCCACGGCACCGGGGCGTACGCGCCCATGCCGCCCGTGTTCGGCCCCTGGTCGCCGTCGTAGGCGCGCTTGAAGTCCTGGGCGGGCAGCAGCGGCAGCGCGTGGGCGCCGTCGGTGAGCACGAACAGGGAGACCTCGGGGCCGTCGAGGTACTCCTCGATGACCACGCGGCCGCACTCGCGGGCGTGCCGCTCGGCGAGGGCGCGGTCCTCGGTCACCACCACGCCCTTACCCGCGGCCAGCCCGTCGTTCTTCACCACGTACGGGGCGCCGAACTCGTCGAGGGCCTCGGAGACCTGGCTGGCGCTCCGGCACACCCGCGCCTTCGCGGTGGGTACTCCGGCGGCCTCCATGACCTCCTTGGCGAAGGCCTTGGACCCCTCCAGCCGCGCGGCCTCCTTGTCGGGGCCGAACACCGGGATGCCCCGGTCGCGCAGGGCGTCGGCCACCCCGGCCACCAGCGGCGCCTCCGGGCCGATCACGACCAGTTCCGCGCGGATGCGCGCGGCCAGTTCGGTCACGGCCAGCCCGTCCGTCACGTTGATGACGTGGTTCTCGGAGAGGTCGGAGATGCCCGGGTTGCCGGGGGCGCTGTGGATGCTGGTGACGCCCGGATCAAGGGACAGAGCTCGGACGAGTGCGTGCTCGCGGCCTCCGCCGCCGAGAACGAGCGCTTTCACTACAGGGGGCCTCTTCTTCTACTGGAGGAAGGTGGAGTGTCGCCGGGTCAGACCAGGGAACGCAGCTGCAGGGTCTCCTCGCGGCCCGGACCGACGCCGATGGCGGAGATCGGGGCACCGGCCATCTCCTCAAGGGTACGCACGTAAGCCTGCGCGTTCTTGGGGAGTTCCTCGAATTTCCGGGCGCCCGTGATGTCCTCGGACCAACCCTCGAAGTACTCGTAGACCGGCGTCGCGTGGTGGAAGTCGGTCTGCGTCATCGGGATCTCGTCGTGGCGCACGCCGTCGACGTCGTAGGCGACGCACACGGGGATGCGCTCCAGACCGGTGAGCACGTCGAGCTTGGTCAGGAAGAAGTCGGTGATGCCGTTGATCCGGGTGGCGTAACGGGCGATCGGGGCGTCGAACCAGCCGCAGCGGCGGTCGCGGCCGGTGGTCACGCCGTACTCGCCGCCCTGGGTGCGCAGCCAGGCGCCCTGCTCGTCCAGCAGCTCGGTCGGGAAGGGGCCGGAGCCGACACGCGTGGTGTAGGCCTTGAGGATGCCGACGACCTTGGTGATGCGGTTGGGGCCGATGCCCGCGCCCGCGGCCGCGCCGCCGGAGGTGGGGGAGGACGACGTCACGAACGGGTAGGTGCCGTGGTCGATGTCCAGAAGGGTTCCCTGCGAGCCCTCCAGGTAGACCGTCTTGCCCTCGTCCAGCGCCTTGTTGAGGATCAGCGAGGTGTCCGCGACGTGCGGGCGCAGCTTCTCGGCGTAGCCCAGGTACTCCTCGATGATCGGCTCGGCCTCCAGGGCCCGCCGGTTGTACACCTTGGTGAGGATCTGGTTCTTGTCGTGGAGGGCGAGCTCGATCTTCTTGCGCAGGATCTTGGGGTCGAACATGTCCTGCACGCGCACGCCCTGGCGGGTGACCTTGTCCGCGTAGGTCGGGCCGATGCCGCGACCGGTGGTGCCGATCTTGCCCTTGCCGAGGAAGCGCTCGCTGACCTTGTCGAGGGCCCGGTGGTAGGGCATGATCAGGTGCGCGTTGGCCGAGATGACCAGGCGGGAGGTGTCCACGCCCCGCTCCTGGAGGCCGCGCAGCTCCTCGAACAGCACGCCCGGGTCGATGACGACGCCGTTGGCGATGACCGGGACGACGTTCGGGGACAGGATGCCGGACGGCAGCAGGTGGAGGGCGTACTTCTGGTCGCCGATGACCACCGTGTGCCCGGCGTTGTTGCCGCCCTGGTAACGGACCACGTAGTCCACGCGGTCACCGACCAGGTCGGTCGCCTTGCCCTTGCCCTCGTCGCCCCACTGGGCACCCACGAGCGTGATCGCCGGCATTGGTCTCTACCTCTTCGCTCGACACCTGACCGGGGCTTTTCCGACCCCGAACATGGAAGAACCCCTGGCGCAAGGCAGCGACAGGGGCCGTTGCGTATTGAGCGTACACGACCTGCGCATCCGGGTTAAGTGGGGCTTTGCGGCACTCGGGTCGCCGCGTCCCGGCGCCGTCCGTCGACGGCGAGGTGGACCGCGGGCGCCGGGCCCCGTTCCCGTCGGGGGCGTGCGGGTTCCCACACCGTCCGGGCACGGCGCGGACTCCTGGCGCCCCGGCTTCGGAGTACGCCGACGGGCCCGGCCGGAGCGAAGGGGGCTCCGACCGGGCCCGTCACGAGGTGCGCCGGGCTCAGCCGTTCAGGACCTGGTCCGCCTCCGCGCTCGACTCGCGCAGGAAGGTCGCGCAGCGCTCCGCCTCCTCGGTGTCGCCGATCTGCGCCGAGGCCTGGCTCAGGGCGTGCAGGGCGCGCAGGAAGCCCTGGTTGGGCTCGTGCTCCCACGGGACCGGGCCGTGGCCCTTCCAGCCCGAGCGGCGCAGCTGGTCCAGCCCGCGGTGGTACCCGGTCCGGGCGTACGCGTAGGCGGTCACCGGCTGGCCGTTGGCCAGGGCCAGCTCGGCCAGCCGGGCCCACGCGGCGGAGTAGCTCGGGAACCGACCGGCCACCGGGGTGGGGTCGTCGGAGTGGGCGAGGGCCTCGCGTGCCTCGGGGTCGTCGGCCAGGCGGGTCTCGGGCGGCTCGTTCAGCAGGTTCTGGTGCAGGTTCATGCCCCCATCCTGCCACCGGGCCACACCGGTTCCGGGGAGACCGGGTGTATCCGCGGTCACGGTGGTCTCCGGGACGTTCGGGCGCTCCGGGGCGGGCTCAGCCCGCTCGCGCCCCGCGCCTTCGGGGCCCCGGGTGGAGCCGTGCTTGACCGCGTGCGCGCCCACGCGCGTGACCACCGGTCCGCCGCCGACGCGGGTGCCGTCGCCCCGGCCAGCGGGTCCGGGACGGCCCAGCCGTCGGTCCCGCGTACGCGCACGGGCTCAGCCGGTTCAGCGCGGGCGCCGTGGCGCACAACGAACCCGGACGCTGCGCGGCACGTGCCGAGACGTCACCGGTGCCCGGTGAAGAGCCAGGAAAGGACGACGGTGCCCGCCGGCCGAGGCCGACGGGCACCGCACGGGGGGCCGGGGAGCCCTACTTCATCTTGTTCCCGGCGGACTTCAGGTGCTGGGCACCCTCGACCACACGGGCGGCCATGCCGGCCTCGGCGACCTTGCCGTAGGCGCGCGGGTCGTAGGCCTTCTTGTCGCCGATCTCGCCGTCGACCTTCAGCACGCCGTCGTAGTTCTTCAGGATGTGGTCGACGACCGGACGCGTGTAGGCGTACTGGGTGTCGGTGTCGATGTTCATCTTCACGACGCCGTAGTCGATCGCCTCGTGGATCTCCTCCATGGTGGAGCCGGAGCCACCGTGGAACACGAAGTCGAACGCCCGGGCCTTGCCGTGCTTGGCGGCGACGGCCTCCTGGGCGGCCTTCAGGACCTCGGGACGCAGCTTCACGAAGCCCGGCTTGTACGAGCCGTGCACGTTGCCGAAGGTCAGGGCGGTCAGGTAGTAGCCCTTCTCGCCCAGGCCCAGCACCTCGGCGGTGCGCAGGGCGTCCTCCGGGGTGGTGTACAGCTTCTCGTTGATCTCGCCGACGATGCCGTCCTCCTCGCCGCCGACGACACCGACCTCGATCTCCAGGATGGTGCGGGCGGCCTTCGAGGCGGCGAGCAGCTCGTCCGCGATCTGGAGGTTCTCCTCCAGCTCGACCGCGGAGCCGTCCCACATGTGGGACTGGAACAGCGGCTCCTGGCCCTTGGCCACGCGCTCCTTGGAGATCTCCAGCAGCGGACGGACGAAGCCGTCGAGCTTGTTCTTCGGGCAGTGGTCGGTGTGCAGGGCGATGTTCACCGGGTACTTGGCGGCGACCACGCGAGCGAACTCGGCGAAGGCGACCGAGCCGGTGACCATGTCCTTGACCGAAGCACCGGAGAGGAACTCCGCGCCACCGGTGGAAATCTGGACGATGCCGTCGCTTTCGGCCTCGGCGAAGCCGCGCAGGGCGGCGTGCAGCGTCTGGCTGGAGGTCACGTTGATCGCCGGGTAGGCGAAGCCCTCGGACTTCGCGCGGCTCAACATCTCGGTGTAGACCTCGGGACTGGCGATGGGCATGGCTTGACTCTCCCTGGTTCGGCCTGGAGCGAGCGGCCGCCGACGCGAAACCCTCGCGTACCGACGGCACCCCACGTGCGTTTCCCCGGCGGAGGATTCCGGGCCGTCGGGGGTCGGCCCGTGGGCCTCGCGCCCGGAAGCGTCCGCCAGGTGTCGTCCAAGTATCCCGAATACCCGGAGCCGTTGGAAAGGTCTAGACCAAAATGCTCGGGATCGGCGACGTACCCGCAGCTTACGGTGAGGAGAAGGGAGGGCCCGGTGAGGGGGCCCGGAAGAGACGGTGGATTCCCGGCCGATTTCTCACGCCCGGCTCCGAAACCGCGGTTGCTCCAGGTGGCCGCTGTCGCTTTTTGTCGTGATACGCGCTACATTCGTCGCCGTGGGAAGGCATAGGAATGATCCGCGCGGCGTTGGCCAGGTGATGGCCATCGTCGGGGCCGTCGTGCTCTTGGTCGCCATGGTGGCCCTCGGCGGGTACTTCCTGTACCAGTCCCTCCCGAGCAACGCCTCCAGCGTCAGCGTCAACGCGTCCGAGGCAGCGGCCGAGAGTGTGGACCCCGATGACATGGGTGTCCTCCACATCCGCGTGGTGGGCCAGTCCAGCGACGTGTTCGTCCGCGTCCCCGGCGGGGACGTGCTCCTGGACCAGGAACTCGCCCAGGGCAGCTCCGTGACCTACCCGGACAACGACCAGGGCCTCGAGGTCTCCATCGGAGACCCGACCGCCGTCGAGGTGCACGTCAACGGCGTCCAGCGCGACGTCTCCGACCGCGCCCCGGGACACAGCTTCACCCTCAAGCCGTAGACCCGGCCCGTGGTGGGACGCGAACGCCCCACCGCACGGACCCGGCGGTCACACGTCCAGGTCGGAGACCTCGAAGACGGGCCGGTACTCCAGGCCCTCCTCCTCCAGCCGCCCGCGCGCGCCACGGTCGACGATCAGCGCGACCGCCACGACCTCGGCACCCGCCTCACGCAGCGCCTCGACCGCGGTCATCACCGAACCACCGGTGGTGGAGGTGTCCTCCAGCGCCAGGACCCGGCGGCCCCTCACGTCCGGACCCTCGATCCGCCGCTGGAGCCCGTGCGCCTTGCCCGCCTTGCGCACCACGAAGGCGTCCAGCTTGCGGCCGCGTGCGTGCGCGGCGTGCAGCATCGCGGAGGCCACCGGGTCGGCACCCAGGGTCAGACCGCCCACCGCGTCGAATTCCAGGTCCTCGACGGTGTCCAGCAGGACCGAACCGACCAGCGGCGCGGCCTCCCCGTCCAGGGTGATCCGGCGCAGGTCGACGTAGTAGTCGGCCTCCTTGCCGGAGGACAGGGTCACCTTCCCGCGCACGACCGCCTTATCGTTGATCTGACGCAGGAGTTCATCACGTTCGCTCATGACCAGTGAGCCTAGGACACCGGGTGGGGCCGCGCGGACCAGGCCCGCTCCGCCCGAGTTGGGACGACCATGCAGGAGCACACCGGAGCGGTCCGGGTGGAGACCACCGTGGACAGTCGCGAGGGCGCGGAGGAGGTGGCCCGGTCCGTCGTCGGGCACCGGCTTGCGGCCTGCGCGCAGGTGGGCGGGCCGATCTCCAGCTTCTACCGCTGGGAGGGTGAGGTCCAGGCCGACCAGGAGTGGACGGTGGTGATCAAGACCCAGGCGGACCGCCTGGACGACCTCGTCGCTCACCTGGTCCAGACGCACCCCTACGACGTCCCCGAGGTCATCGCCACTCCCGTGACCGGCGGAAACCCTTCCTATCTGGCCTGGGTCAGGGACGAGACCAGGGCGGGCGACCCCGAGTGATCACCGTCCTCCTTCCCCCCACCCTCGGCGCCCCCTTCTCCCTTCCCGACGCCGCCGACCTCGTCCCCTCCCCGGTGTTCCCCGAGATCCAGGACGACGACACCGCGCCCCACGCCGCCCGCTACGTGGCCCGGGCGAGCCTGGAGATCGGCCGACTGGTCGGCGACCGCACCCCCGTCGTATTGGTCGCGGAGGGGGACGGCGGCCCCCTCCTCGGCGCCGTCGGGGCGGCCCAGCGCTCCGCGCACCGCCCGGTCCTCGGCTACGTGCTGGTGAACGCCCCCCTGCCGCAGCCGGGCAGCCCGACCCGCGCCGACCTCGCACGGAACCAGCTGCTCACCGAGGTTCCGGCTCGGGAGGGCGAACCCGCCGCCTACCGCACCGAGCGCCTGCCCACCGTCCCGGACTGGCCGGACGCGCCGTGCGGCTACCTGCTCACCGACCCCGCCTACGCGCATCCGGCGCACCTGGCCGGGATGCGCGGCTGGACGGTCCGCGAGGCTAACGTGGGCCGGTCCGCCGCCGGTGAGCTGGCCGCGCTCGTCAGGGACCTGGTTCGTTGATTTCCGGGTGACAACCCGGGGCGGCTTCCGCAGAATCGGGACATGATCGCAGACCACTTCCCCCCGGCGGGGCTCCGGCTGTACACACCGCGCCTCCAACTGCGGATGCCCTCCGACCAGGACCTCTCCCAGCTGGCGGAGGCCGCCGTCGCGGGTGTCCACGAACCCGAGCGGATGCCCTTCCTCACCCCGTGGACGGACCGGACGCCCGCCCGCCTGGCGCTCGGGGTCATCCAGCACAACTGGGCCACCATGGCGACGTGGACCCCGGAGCGGTGGACGTTCAACGCGGTCGTGGTGCACGAGGACACCGTGATCGGGGTCCAGGACCTGACAGCGAAGGACTTCGGCGTGGCTCGCCAGGTGAGCACGGGTTCGTGGCTCACCCAGCGGTACCAGGGCAGGGGTCTCGGCACGGAGATGCGCGCCGCCGTGCTCCACCTGGCCTTCGCGGAGCTGGGCGCGGAGGCCGCGGTCTCCGAGGCCTTCGAGACCTCGACCGCCTCACGGGGGGTGGCCCGCAGGCTCGGTTACCGACCTGACGGGACCAACCTGCTCGCCGTCCGGGGCGAGCAGGTTCGGGAGACCAGGTTCCGCCTCACCCGGGAGGACTGGGAGAGGCACCGCACGGTCCCGGTCGAGGTCGGGGGACTGGAACCGTGCCTGCCGTACTTCGGCCTGGGCGAACTGCCCGACTGAGTCACCGGCCGCGCGCCACCCACACCACGCCGCCGAGACTGCCGAGCAGCATGCCCGCACCGGTGACGACGCCGCTGACCAGCGGCACCCACTCCGGGTGCCCGGTCAGGGCCATGACCAGGCCGACCACCCCCAGGGCGGTGGTGTACCCGGCCACGACGAGGATCTCCCGCTGTCTCCAGTGCCAGGCCAACGGGAGGAAGTGCAGGCCGACGATCAGGGCCACCCAGGCCACACCGGCCTGGTCCGGAACCCCGTCGAGCCGGCTGATGGTCATCGCGCCGCCGATGATCAGCGCGACCTCGACCATGGTGACCACACCGAAGAAGGCCCCGAAACGCGGGCGGGAGGAGGGTTCGCCCTCACCCGGGGAGGCCTTCCGCATGGCGAGCACGGCCAGGACGACGATCGCGACGGCCACTCCCACAGCTAGGGCGCGCACAGTGAGGGCGATCGGCGCGGGGAGCGGCGGACCGCTGTTGACCAGCACAAAGACCAGGCCGAAGAAGGCACCGACGAAAAACCCGGAAAACCGTGAGAGCATTCACGGAAAATACCAGGGGTCTGTGCGTTCCATGGATATTCCCAGTCGCCTATGACACCTGGTGACCACGGCGTCGCTTCGTGTTTTTCCTCCGCCACGTTTCGTGAGCGAACCTGTCTTCGGAGTCATTCTCGATTCGCCGAAAAACGCATGGGGTGATCGAAACCGTGAACATTCACCATGACATGACGGAGGGCGCGCCCACCTCCCCAGTGTGAGCGCGCCCCCGGGCGCCGCCGAGCGGCGCCTTCTCCCGTCCGACGGCCTCGCGGGCCGCCCTCTCGTGGGGGCCAGAGGACCCTGGCCCGTCGGACGGGGCCGACCGCCCCGCGAACGCCCCCTCAGACGTGCGCGGCGGTCGGCGGCCGCTCCGGACCCGGCCCTCTCCCCTCTGGAAGGGCGTGCGGCCCGAAGCGGCGTCGGAGGGTCATTCGTCGCGGACGGGCCTGCCCAGACCGTCGATCAGGGCGGCCGCCTCACGGTGGGTCGCGGGCAACGGAACCGACCACACGGCTGCGCCGTGCTCCCAGCCGATCCCCGAGCGCAGCTCCTCGATCTCGGTCCCCAGAACGGGCACCTCCCGGGCCACCACCGCGATCCGGGCCCGGCTGACCAGGCACACCGACTCGCCCCGGGTGAAGAAGCGGTTCAGCTCGTGCCCGAGCACGATCAGCCGAGCCGCGCGCCGCCACGGGTCGAGGGTCGGGTCCAGCGCCAGCACCACGAGCCGGTGGTCGAACGCGGCCGGGACCGTCTCCTCCGCGCTCCGGTACAACTCGCGGATGCGTGTGCGCAGGTACGCCTCGTTGGCCAGGCCGGTGAGCGGGTCCTGGCAGGTGTCCCGGCCCCGGCCCCCCTCGACCCAGCCGTCGGCCAACGCGCGGACCAGGTCGAGCGGGAGACGGTCCCAGCCCACGACCTCGCCGAAGGCGTCGAGGTCGGCCAGCGCCCGACCGATCCCCACCCCCGAACGGGCCCGGGCCTCCCCGAGCCGCGAGCAGGGTTCGGTGAGGTCGCTTCCGGTGGTGTGCGCCTCGCAGACGGCGTCCACGGAGGGCGTCCACCAGTCCTCGGCCGGGTTCCACCCCCGCTCCCGGCTCCGGCGCCCCCACGGCGCCCGCAGCTCCCGGGCACGCTGAACCACACGGCCCCGCGTTCCGGCTCCCACTTCGGTCTCGCCCACGGCATCGCTCCCGGTCGTTGTTTGGCCAGGTGAACGGAGGTGGGCCCGCGCCCCCGCAGTGGGTCCCCCTCGTTCGCCCTCACCCCAATCACGGAGATCGGTAGCGGCTATGACGCGGATACGGGATATTTTTTTCGTGCACGTGATTCTCCGACGCCGAACCCCTGCTTCCCGTACCGCGGATCTGGCTCGCGGCGGGGGGCCAAGGGACCACGAGGGAAAGGGCGCTGGGTGACCGACGCCGACGGAGAGCACACAGAGACACTCATCGGTGACGCGGAGATCATCGAGCGGGTGAAGGCCGGTGACAACGCCGCCTACGGCACTCTCTACGAGCGCCACGCGGGGGCCGCCCGGGGCCTCGCCCGCCAGCTGTTGCGCGGTGAGGCCGAGGTCGAGGACGCCGTCGCCGAGGCGTTCACCAAGGTGCTCAGCGTCATCCAGCGCGGCGGCGGACCCAGTGACGCGTTCCGCCCCTACCTGCTCACGGCGGTCCGCAACGCCGCCTACGACCGGGGGCGAGGGGACAGACGCCAGGTCGTCACCGACGACATGGAGAGCTACGACTCCGGCGAACCCTTCGTCGACCCCGCCCTGGAGGGTCTGGAACGTTCGCTGATCGCCCGGGCCTTCCTCTCCCTGCCCGAACGCTGGCAGTCCGTGCTCTGGCACACGGAGATCGAGGGGGTCAAGCCCGCCGAGGCGGCCACCATCCTCGGGATGAACGCCAACGGTGTGGCCGCCCTGGCCTACCGGGCGCGCGAGGGGCTGCGCCAGGCCTACCTGCAGATGCACCTGGCGGGCGGCGGCGCGGCCGAGGCGTGCCGACCCACGTTGGCGCTGCTCGGCGCCTACGTGCGCGGCGGGCTGTCCAAGCGCGACACCACCAAGGTCGACCGGCACATGGACGACTGCGGGGACTGCCGCGAGGTGTACGCGGAGCTGATGGACGTCAACGTCGGCCTGCGCGGGATCGTGCTGCCGCTGGTCGTCGGCTTCGGCGCCACGGGGTACCTCGCCGCGACCCCGGGCGGTGTCGCGACCGGAGCCTGGTGGAACCGGATGTCCCGGCGCCAGCAGCAGGTCTCGGCGGGGGCCGCGGCCGCCGCGGGTGTGGCCGTCGCTGTGGCGCTGGCTCTGGTGGGAGGCGAGGGAGCACCGCCCACCGATCCCCCTCCGGTGGCCGCGCCCCAGGAGGACCCCCCGGCCGCCGGGGGGTCCTCCTGGGG
>NZ_LAVM01000032.1:0-60241 GCF_001083815.1 Nocardiopsis sp. SBT366
TTCGTTGAAGAGGGCTTGGGCCAGGCAGGCCAGGGAGCGGGCCTGGGCCGGGCTGGTGCCCAGGGCTTGGGTGATCCATCCGGCCAGGGTGCGTTGTCCGCCGACTTCGAGGAGGTTACCGGTGGCCTGGATTTGGGCCAGGCGCAACAGGATGGCGAGTGTGGCCTGGTCCATGTCCTGCCACAGGTGGCAGATCTCGTCCAGCACCCCCGCCACCGCACCGGCCGGAGGTACCTCAGCCAGAGCGTGGGTGACCTGTTCCCTCGCGTGGCGCATCGCGGTCACAGCGGGAGAGTGTCCCGCCATTACCGTGTGGTGCGCGAAGGAGAAGGTCATGCTTCCATTGTATGCGCGAATAGAAGAAAAAGGAATGGAAGGCAAGAGGGAATGCGACCTGGAATGCCAGGTTTCTTTCCCTCGAGAAATGGGTTTGTGGATAACCCGCGAAAGCCGACCGGGTGTGTTATGTAATACGCCCCAGGCGGTAACCAGCCGCGACACGGGGCACCTTTGGGCGCAGGCCTGGGGGCGCTGCTTCCTTCGCTGCCGCTTTTCGTCCGAGACATTGACCAGCCGCGACACGAGAAACGATCCGCGCCGATCCCGGGCAGGAAAAAGCCCCCTGGGCAAGCCCCTGCCAAGGAGCTTGCCCAGGGATCAGGGGACGATGCCGGTCATGCTGTTCCGGACGACGGGGAGTTGGACCAACACCGGCGCGGGGGTGACGGGCAGGACACTGAGGGCATCCCCTGAGCGCAGCACGCGGGCGGCGTAGACCGGGCCGGAGCCCTCCAACAGCTCCAGGCGGACCGCGTAGCCGTCCTCGGGGTCGGCTCCCGAGGGGACTCCCCAGCCGTCGGTGTCGGTGCCCAGGACGTGGGTGGTACCGGCGGCGACCTCGGCGCGGACGGCGTCGCCCATGCTCCCGTCGGCGGCGATCGGGGTGGCCACGACTCTGGCGTCCTCGTCGACGGCGCCCAGGACCAGTTCCATGTCGGTGTCCTCGGGCATGTCCGGGATGACGGCCGTGGTGTCGAGGGGCCCGGTGAGGGGGTCGACGGCGGCGGTGTAGGCGGTCTCGACGACCTTCTTGCCGTCGACGGCCTCCGCGATCACCCCGGCGACGACGGGTCCGTCGGCCTCGACAACGACCGTTCCGGGGGCCTCGGCGAGGGCGCTCTCCAGGGTCAGCCAGGCGGACGCGGCCGGGGGGACGTTCAGGACGAGGGGCTCGTCGTCGGTGTCGTTGGGCTCCTCGGTCACCACGCGCACGCGGGCCTCGACGGGCTCGTCGCCGGGGGCGGCCACAAACAGGCGGCGGGTCCCCTCTCCCCCGGGCACTCCGGGGATCACGTGCTCTTCGTCGGGAGAGCGGGTGGGCGGGACCCAGTCGCCGGTGCCGGATGAGTGTTCGGCGAGCAGCGATGCCGCGACGCGGCCGGTGCTGGTGCGCACGTGGACGCCGAGGGAACCGGTGTTCTGGATGAGCTCGGTGACGTCGAGCTCGGTCGACTCCCCCGGCCCGAGGTGGATGCCCCTGCTCTCCGAGGAGTAGGAGGGGCCCTCCATGGTGTAGATGTCGACGCTGACCGTCGCCCGGAAGTCCTCCGGGTTGGCCAGGTACACGGTGAGGGCCTCCAGGTCGACGTCGTCGGGGTCGTCGGCGCCGGGCAGGGCGAACCAGGTGCCGATCGACGGCGCGGCGCAGCGGACCTCGGTGATGGCGTCGTCGGAGACGGTGGTCTGCGCCGAGTCCAGCCCGGACGCGAGGGAGCCCTCGGAGTGCAGGGCTGTGGGCTGAGTGGCGTCCCCGGTGTCGGTGCGCCAGACCCGGCCGGGTTCGGTGAGCTCCTCGCCGAGCGTCTCGGCGTCGGCGCCGCCCTCGTCCACCTCGGCCAGGGGGACGGCCCACAGCTCGCCCTCGTCGTCGCGGCTGACCCGGGGCGCGAAGGCCGCCACCGAGCTGTCTGCGTCGTCGGACGACTCGTGCGGGGCCGGACAGACCCGTGCAGCCAGGTCCGGGCGGACGGTGTCGGGCTCGGAAACGCCGAGCTCGGCGTTGACCGGCCGGATCACGAACGCCACCCCGAACAGGGCGAGCAGCGCCAACGCGACCAGCCCGAACAGGGCGAACCGGTTCTCCACGATCAGTCGCATGTCCTACCCCTCGTCCTCGGTGCGGCGCCTTACGGAGGCCCGGCGGGTTCCGGCCCTTCGTGTACCCCTCGTCCCCCGGCGCTTGCCTCGGACGACCGGGATGGACCCGGTGGTGGTCGGCCCCGGGTCGGGTTCCGGATTCTCCTCCGGGACGTTCGCGTTCTCCGGAGCCGCGCGGCGGGACCTCCCCGAGCGGCGGGGACGACGGGGCCGGGGCATCGGGGTGGCCTCGATGAGTCGGCGCTCCTCCTCCGTGCGCACGCCCGGGGCCGCGAGCACCGCCACGATCAGCAGCAGCACCCCCTGGGTGATCCGCCAGGCGGTGTGCACGAGGTCGGTGTGCCACACCCGGAGTTCGCCGCCCTGCACCGGGAGGGCCCAGGCCTGCGTCCCGTTCTCGGTCTCGACGGGGGTGAGGTCGGCGCCGTCCAGCGTGGCCCGCCATCCGCCGTCGGCGGGTTCGGCGAGGGCGAGGCTGCGGCCGGTGTGGCCCCCACCGATCTCGGCGGTGAGGTGGTCGGCGGGGCCCTCCACTCGGAGCGCCTCGGCCTCGAGACCGTCCTCGGAGACCACGCGCAGCGCGCCGGTGGGTTCGGCGATCCGCCAGAGACCGTACTGGTTGGACAACGACTGCCTGCCGAGCCCCGGGGTGCCGTCGAGGGTGTCGACCATGGTCGCGTCGGCGGGCCCGCCGAGCTCCGGCCGGGGGTAGAGCACGTACTGGATACCGTGGTCGAGCAGGGAGACCAGCTGGTCGCTGCCCTGGCCGGCCGCGAGTTCGGCGACAGCCTGGTCCATAGCGGCGCGGTTGGCCGGTTCGGGGACGATGCGCTCCTCCCCCAGCCGGGGCTCGCGCCCCCGGACCACCACGTAGTCGACGCTGCCGTCCTCGGCGGGGGTGACGATGACCGTGCGGGGTTCGGTGCCATCGGAGCTCACGCTCTCCAGGGCCCCGGGCACGGCGCGGGGCGCGTTCGCGGTGACCGGCCCGTCCACTCCCTCCCACATCCACAGGGCGGCGGCCGAGACCGGCGTGGCCAGCGCGAGCAGGGCCACGGCCAGCGCGAAGTACCTCCGCAGGCCTCCGTGGCGGATCATGTTCCCGAAGGCGCGGGCTGCGGTGGCGGCCGTCAGGAGGACGGCGGTGGAGGCGAAGGACAGGGCGACGCCGGGCCAGACCTGCGCGGGCGGGCCACCGAAGTAGGGCTCGATGACGATCCGGCTGGTCAGGACGGCGACGAGCATCCCGAACAGGGCCAGGCTCCAACCCGCCGCGACCAGCATGCGGTTGCGCAGCAGCAACAGGGAGCACAGTGCGGCGGCGATGAACCCGGCGGTCACCCAGAACGGGGGCGTTCCGGGGCCTCCCGGAGACAGCATGAGCAGTTCGGTGGGGGTCGCCCCGGGGTTGGACAGTTCGGGCCGGTGCAGCCCCGCCTCCAGCAGCCACAGGCTGGGGTGCCGCAGGAGTTCGAGGGTCCAGGGCATGAGGAGCACGGCGGGCGTGCCCAGGCTGATGGCCACGCTGACGAAGATCCGGCGGCCGAGGTGCCCGAAGGCGAACGCGACCAGCACCCCCGTGACCAGGCACAGCAGCCAGACGATGGGCACGAACGCGGTGGCCACTGTGAGCGCGAGGCCCAGCCCCCAGGCCGCCCTGCGCGAGGGTTTGGGCGGCATCGAGACCAGGCGGACCAGCAGCAGTCCGAGGATCGGCAGCAGCGCGTGGACGAGGGCGGTGCCCAGCCTGCCCTGCGCGACGGCTCCGGTGGCCATGGGGAGCAGGGCGTAGGCCCCCGCCATCCACAGGCGTGCCGGGCGGAAGCGCAGCACCTCGCGTGCGAGTAGGTAGGAGGTGAGTCCGGCCAGTGGGACGCACCCGAGGAGGATCACCATGACGGCGATCCACGGCTGGCCGAAAGTGAGGGTGGACAGCAGCGCCAGGAACCCGACGTAGGGCGGGACGGCCCCGGCGGAGCCCACGCCGCTGTCCGGGTGTCCCGCCAGGTAGAGGTTCCACAGGTCGAGGGCGTTACCGGTGACCGGCGGCAGCGCCCCGCCCGCGAGCATCCCGCCGAGGAGGAGGGAGCGTTCGGCGATGATCGTCACCACGGTCAGGCCGATGACGAGCAGGACCCCCGGTTGGAGGACCACGCGCCGCAGGAAGGACGTGGAGTCGTCGGCGGGGCCGTCGTCCTCCTCACCCGGTGGCGCGGTCACCGCCTGGTGGCGCCCTGCGGTGTCGGTCATCCGTTCCCCAGTGAGGATGCCGGTGACCGCGTCGGCGAACTGCCGCATGGCCACACCCCGGGCCAGGAACGGGCGGATGGCGCTGTAGGTGCGGCGGCGGTCGCGGCGGCGACGGAACCGGGCCCGGGCCAGGCGGAACGGCCTGCCGTAAACGAGGGTGATCGCGGCCGCCTCGTCCAGCGCGTTGGCCGGTTGTTTGATGAGCAGGTACATGACCACGCGCAGCAGCGAGCCGACGGAGTTGCGCAGCAACGCGAACACCATGCCGCCGACGGGCAGGTTGGCGAGCAGCACGAACACGGCGTGCCTGCGGTCCACACGGCGGGGGTGGTTGCGGGTGGCGGTGATCCGCCTGCGACGGCGGGCGGAGGCCTCCGCGTGGTAGGCGACGGCGTCGGTGACCAGGCGCACCCGGAGCCCGGCCCCGCCCACACGCCAGCAGAAGTCGATGTCGTCGCGGAACAGCGGCAGCGCCGGGTCGAACCCGCCGAGGCGTTCCCACACGTCGCGGCGAACCAGCATGCCCGCGCTGGAGACGGCCAGGACCTGGCGGGTGCCGTCGTGCTGCCCGTGGTCGAACTCGCGCTGTTCGAGGCCGGTCTCGCGGCGGCCCGCGCCGTCGATGGTCACGCCCGCCTCCACGAGGAGGCGGCGGTCGAACCAGTCGCGGAGCTTGGGCCCGAGGACCGCGCTGCGGGGGTCCTGTTCGGCTGCGGCGAGCAGGTGTTCGAGGGCGTCCTTCTCCGGGGTGAGGTCATCGTGGATCAGCCAGATCCACTCCGTGGCGTCGTCCTCGAACCCGTGCACCTCGGTGGTGGACCTGGGCAGGTCCAGCGCGGCCTTGACGGCGTCGCCGTAGCCGGTGCGGGCGGGCAGGTCGATGACGGCGTCGGCCGGGAGGTGGTCGGCGAGGACGTCGGGGCTGCCGTCGGTGCTGCCCGTGTCTGCGGCCACGACCCGCTGTACGGCGCGGGTCTGGGCACGGAGCGCGGACAGGGTTTCCGGCAGCCATCGTGAGCCGTCGTGGGACACGATGACCGCGGTGACGACGTGGCGGGCGGAATCCAGGTCAAGCACGGCTGTGGTCGGTTCTCTCCGGGAGAAGGGGCGGGCCCGTGCGCGGGCCCGGGGTGTGCCGACCGGGGCGGTCGGTGGGCGCCTGTGCGCGCCGGGGCGGTTCGCGGACGCGAACGCGGGACATCACGATACGCCACCCCGCACCATTACGGATCATTTTGGTCGGGGGCGTGAGGGTCTCCCATAGTGGCGCATTCGACACTCAGCGGACCTGTCGGACCAATCCTGTCCAAGGGCCCGAAGGGTATGGAACATGAAAAAGGCGCGCCCGGGCTCGTGGCCCGGACGCGCCGTGACGCGTACCCCTACAGCATGTCCGCCAGGAAATCGAAATCTCCCCCGGCGGCCTTCTTCAGCCTTCGGCGCTCGCGCTCGGAGAGTCCCCCCCAGATGCCGAAGCGCTCGTCGTGCTCCAGCGCGTATTCCAGGCACTCCGCACGTACCTCGCACGACTGGCAGACCTTCTTAGCCTCCCGGGTCGAGCCGCCCTTCTCGGGGAAGAACGCCTCCGGGTCGGTCTGCGCGCACAGGGCACGTTCCTGCCAGCCCAGATCTTCGTCCGAGCCGTGCGCCAGCGGGATGACCTCGCTCATGCGCACCTCCTGTTGCCCCCCAATAGATGTACCCGACCCTTTTCGTCCCCCGGGTCGGGCGAAAATCCCACATTGGAATTACACGCGCGCGCATCACTGTGAGTCAAGCGCACTGCGTGGTAATCCACTGAATATCATGTAACCCACCTCCAACGGCAGGCCCGCGATGTCCGTCTTGTGGATTACCACGCAATTCACGTACCTTCCCAAGGCGTGGAGAGCGTGGCGAACCGAGTCGGTTCAGCGCTGGCCGTCGGTGCCGTACCAGTTCTGCTGGCCGTCGGTTCCGCCCTGTCCTTGCTGGTCAGAGCCGTATCCGGAGCCGGAACCGTACTGGCTGCCGTAGGTGCCGCCGCTCTGGTCGGCCGCCTCCGACCCATTGTTCTCGCCGGAGTTAAAGAATGGTTCAACTCCGGGGTCGGCCTGGGCTTCCTGCCCCTGCTGACCCTGGTCCTGGTACCAGCCATTGGCGATGGCGTCCTGGGCCTGCTGGTCCACGGCGGGCTGCGGCGCGTACTGCGAGGGGTCGTAGGCCTGGCCGTAGGACTGCTGGGCGCCGGTCCCGTACGCCTGCTGCTGCGCGGCGGCGTCCTGGCCGTAGGCGGCCTGCTGACCGGAGGCGTCGTAGTTGTACGCCTGCGGCTGGCCGGAGGTGTCGTAACCGTAGGCCTGCTGGGCGGCGGGGTCCTGGCCGTAGGCGGCCTGCTGCTGGGCGGCGGCGTCGTAACCGTAGGCCTGCTGGGCGCCGGTTCCGTAGGCCTGCTGCTGAGCGGCAGCGTCCTGACCATAGGCCGCCTGCTGACCCGAGGCGTCATAGCCGTAGGCGGCCTGCTGCTGGGCAGCGGCGTCCTGACCATAAGCCTGCTGGGCGCCGGTCCCGTACGCCTGCTGCTGAGCGGCAGCGTCCTGACCATAGGCCGCCTGCTGACCCGAGGCGTCGTAACCATAGGCCGCCTGTGGCTGGGCAGCGGCGTCGTAACCGTAGGCCTGCTGCTGGGCGGCGGCGTCCTGGCCGTACGCGGCCTGCTGCTGGGCAGCGGCGTCGTAACCGTAGGCCTGCTGCTGGGCGGCGGCCGGGTCGGTGGACGGGTAGCCCGCCGGGGCGAAGGACTGCTGCGCACCGGTCGCGGGCGGGAACGGCTGCTGGTTGTACATCTGCTGCTGCGGCTGCGCCCGGGGCACCACGGTGGGGTCGTTGAAGATCTTGATCAGGTAGAACCCGAAGAAGCCCAGCACCGCACCCTGGGCCGCGCGGCCCAG
Source organism: Nocardiopsis sp. SBT366 (assembly GCF_001083815.1). Lineage (NCBI taxonomy): Bacteria > Bacillati > Actinomycetota > Actinomycetes > Streptosporangiales > Nocardiopsidaceae > Nocardiopsis > Nocardiopsis sp. SBT366. The sequence goes on from NZ_LAVM01000032.1 coordinate 7,338, forward strand.
GAACCCGGCGAAGACGATGCCGCCAGCACCCGGCGGAATATCGATGAAGCCGCTGATCAGGGCGATCAGCCAGAAGAGCAGACCGACACCGACCAGGATCATCGAGGTCAGGATCACAGGGAAGGAGTTGGGGCGGGTCCGCTCGCTGGTCAGTACCAGGCCGACCACGACCACGAGCAGGAGCGTGACGGTGAATCCGAAGAAGTCGCCACCGTTCGCCACCATCGCTCCGGCGAAGCTGGACTGCGGTGATGCGCTGGAGCCGATGATCACCGAGATGAGCCCGGCGAGCATGTGGACGCCCAGGGCGCCGAGCAGGACCCAGGCCCCGGGCAGGCGCAGGCGGTCGAGTGTTTCGTTGTTCAAGAGAGGTTCCCCTCTGCTGCTTCGCCGTCGCGTCGGAGGAAGCTTGGCAATCGTCGGGCTGTCGGGTGGATCGGCCAAGGCGCGCTCGAGAGGCATGGGGACAGCGAGCGCGGGGCCGATGAAGTGGGATGGCGACCACCGTCCGATGGTTCACACACCGTCGGTACCGGAAGGGTCACGCTGGATCGTACCCACGCAGGGGCAGACGACCCATACTCGCCCCCAGCCTGCCAGACTTGGGCGCATGCGGATAGTCGTACCGGCTGGCGGTATCGGCGGCGCGCGCTTCCTCCGTGGCCTCAAGGCCACCCTGGGAATCGACGCCGCGACCGAGTCCGACCAGGCCACAGACCACCAGATCACCGTCATCGGCAACACCGGTGACGACATCACCCTCTTCGGTCTCCGGATCTGCCCGGATCTGGACACCGTCATGTACACCCTCGGCGGCGGGATCAACGAGGAGCAGGGCTGGGGCCGTACCGACGAGACCTTCACGGTCAAGGAGGAACTGGCGGCCTACGGCATGAAGCCCACCTGGTTCGGGCTGGGTGACCGCGACACCGCCACCCACATCGTCCGGGCCCAGATGATCGCCGCCGGGTACCCGCTCTCCGCCATCACCACGGCCCTGTGCGACCGCTGGCAGCCGGGAGTACGGCTCATCCCGATGACCGACGACCAGGTCGAGACACACGTGATCGTCAACGACGAGGAGGGCCGCCGGGCCATCCACTTCCAGGAGTGGTGGATCAGGCACCGGGCCGCGCTGCCCGCCGAGCAGATCATCAGCATGGGTGCCGAGAAGGCCAAGCCCGCCCCCGGCGTGGTCCGCGCCATCCGCAACGCCGACGCGGTGATCATCCCGCCGTCCAACCCCGTGGTGAGCGTGGGCTCCATCCTCAACATCGAGGGCATTCGTGAGGCCATGGTGGGCAAGACCGTGGTGGGCGTCTCTCCGATCATCGGTGGCGCCCCCGTGCGCGGGATGGCGGACGCCTGCCTCAGCGCCATCGGCGTGGAGACCAGCGCGGGCGCGGTCGCCGACCACCTCGGCTCCGACCTTCTGGACGGCTGGCTGGTGGACGAGGCCGACGCCGACACCAAGGTGGACGGTGTGGAGGTGCGGTCCCGCCCGCTGTACATGAGCGACCCGGAGTCCACCGAGGCGCTCGCCCGTGCCGCCGTGGACCTGGCCGTGGAGCTGTCCGCGCGAGGGGAGCAGGGCCGTTGACCGTCCAAACGCGCTCCGAGAGCGACCACGAGGCCCAACCCAGGGTGGGTGAGCTGCGGGTCCGCGGGCTTGCCGGAATCCCCGAGGTGAGCGCGGGCGACGACCTCGCCGCGCTGGTCGCCGACGCCGTGGCCGCTTCCGGCCAACCGCTGGTGGACGGCGACGTCCTGGTGGTCACCTCCAAGATCGTGAGCAAGGCCGAGGGGCGTTCCCAACCGGGTGACGACCGGGAGGCGGCGATCGACGCCGAGACCGAGCGGGTGGTGGCGCGGATGGGCCACATCCGGATCGTGCAGCACCGGTCGGGCCTGGTCATGGCCGCCGCCGGAGTGGACGCCTCGAACGTCGCTCCCGGCACCGTGCTGCTGCTGCCCGAGGACTCCGACGCCTCGGCGCGCGCCCTGCGGGCCCGCCTGGCCGAACTCCTGGGCGTGCGGGTGGGCGTGGTGGTCTCGGACACGTTCGGCCGCCCGTGGCGGATGGGCCAGACCGACGTGGCCATCGGCGCGGCCGGGATCACGGCGGTCCAGGACCTGCGCGGCACCACCGACTCCCAGGGCAACGTCATGGAGGCCACGATCAACGCGGTGGCCGACGAGGTCGCCGCCGCCGGTGAGCTGGTCAAGGGCAAGACCTCCGGGGTGCCGGTGGCCGTGGTCTCGGGCCTGGGCGACCTGGTCACCGAGGAGGACGGCCCCGGGGCGGCGGAACTGATCCGCCCCGCCGACGACGACCTGTTCCGTTACGGCTCCCGGGACGTGGTGGCGGCCCGGCGGACCGTGCGCTCCTTCACCGAACAGCCGGTGGACCCGGCCCTGGTGCGCCGTGCGGTGGCCACCGCCGTGACCGCCCCGGCGCCGCACCACACCACTCCCTGGCGGTTCGTCCTGGTGGAGTCCGCGGAGACCCGTGAGCGGCTGCTCGACGCGATGCTCCGGGCCTGGGTGGAGGACCTGCGCGGCGACGGGTTCACGGAGGAGCAGATCGCGAGGCGGACCAGGCGCGGCGACGTGCTGCGTGGCGCGCCCAGCCTGGTGGTGCCGTTCCTGGTCGCGGACGGGGCCCACCCGTATCCGGACGAGCGTCGCGCCGACGCCGAGCGGTCGATGTTCCTGGTGGCCATGGGCGCGGGGGTGCAGAGCCTGCTGGTGGGCCTGGCTATGGAGGGCCTGGGCTCGGCGTGGATCTCCTCCACGATGTTCTGCGCCGACGTGGTGCGCGAGGTCCTGGAGGTGCCCGAGGACTGGCGTCCGATGGGCGCGGTCGCCGTGGGCTACGCGGCCGAGGCGCCCAAGGACCGGCCGCCCCGGGACCCGGACGCCTTCATGGTGGTGCGCTGACCCCGAGGTCGTCGGCGGCGCGTCCTCCGTCGCGGCCCGTCCCCGCCCCGGCATGCTGGGGCGGGGGCCGGGCCGTCGGAGGGAGCCGGTATGTCCGTCGAGCACTACGTGATCGCCACGCTGGTCGTGGTGGTCGCGGTCATCGTGGGCCAGCTGGTCGCCGGGCGGATCAGGATTCCGGGCGCGGTGGTGCTGGTGATGCTCGGCATGCTCCTCGGGGTGGTGCCGTGGATGAACTCGATGTCCATCGCACCGGAGGTCATCCTCCTGGTGTTCCTGCCACCGCTGATCTACAACGCGGCCTTCTTCTCCTCGCCCAGGGACATGCGGGACCTGGCGCGGCCCATCATCGTGATGTCGGTGGGGATGACGCTGGCGACGGCGTTCGGTCTGGCCGCCGTCATCCACCTGCTGATCCCTGACGCGGGCTGGCCCGCCGCGATCGCGCTGGGCGCGGCGATCGCCCCGACCGACGCGGTGGCGGCCTCGGCGATCCTCAAGAGGGCCGGTACCCCGCGCCGGGTGCTGACCATCCTCGAGGGTGAATCCCTGATCAACGACGGGGTCGCGCTGACGCTGTTCAGTCTGGCGATCACCGCCATGATGCGCCCGCTGACGCCGGGGGACGCCTTCCTGGAGCTGGGCAAGGTGGTGCTGGGCGGACTGCTCTACGGCGTCGTGGTCGCGGTGGTGATCGCGTGGGGACGCAGTCGGATCCAGGACCCCTCCCTCCAGTTGATGACGGTGCTCATCACCCCCTTCGTGGCCTACATCCCCTCCGAGATGGCGGGGTTCTCCGGGGTGCTGTCGGCCGTGGTGGCCGGGTTCTACCTGGGCACCCACGGTGAGGGGCTGCTGCCGCCCCGGGTGAGGGTGAGCGGCCAGACCGTCTGGAGCACCCTGGTGAGCCTGTTGGAGGCGATGCTGTTCGTGCTCCTGGGGTTGCAGCTGGACTCGGTGGTGCGGGCGGTGCGGGAGAACTTCGCGTTCGTCCAACTACTGGCGGTGGCGCTGGTGGTGACGGTCACCGCGATGGTGTTGCGCATGGTGCTGATGTTGTTCCTGACCTCAGTGCAACGTTTCCTGACGAAATCCCGGCTGGACGTGTCGAGCTTCCGTGAGCGCGTCGCGATCGGCTGGAGCGGGATGCGCGGGGCCGTGTCCCTGGCCATCGCGTTGTCGTTGCCCGCGACCCTGCAAGGGCAGGAGTTCACCGAGCGGGGCGCGCTGATCTTCATCGCCGGCGTTGTGGTGATGGGCACGCTCGTGGGTCAGGGCACGACACTTCCGTGGCTGCTGCGCAAGTTGGGACTGACCGACGAGGGCACCCGACACAAGGAGTTCCTGCGCGCCGAGTACGAGATGGACTGCGCGGCCGTGCGCAAGGTGGACGAGATGCTCACCGAGGGTGATCTGGACGACAAGTCAGCGGACGCCATGCGCGATCGGTTCAGCAAGCGGATCGGGCACGTGAAGGGGCTGCTGGACGGGGACGGGGCCGACCTCGCCCAGGTCAAGGAGGACGCCCGGGACCGCAAGGAGACGCTGGCCCAGATCAACCAGGCCCGCCGTGACTCCCTCATGTCCCTGTACCGCTCGGGGGACATCGACTACGACGTGTTCACGAAGCTCGCGCGTGACTTGGACATTCGGGACAGCGGGAGCGGTCACTACGGAATGTGACTGGTACCGGGTGCCCAAGAAAACCACAAACTTTCCTAACCATTTCCGTTGACTGTCGCGGACCGTAACTTTAAAGTTTCCTAACAATTACCGGCTCACAGAGCACGCCTTCGTCACCCCGCTCGACGAAAGGAGCACTCCCCATGCTCAACACCCGGAACACCAGGCTCGCGATCCTCAGCGGCCTCGCCGCGGCGGCCACCGCGTTCGTCACCTCAGGCGGCGCACTGGCCCCGGAACCCGCACAGGCCTCGACCACCCCCGAATCAGTCGAGACCCAACAGACCAGCCAGTGGCTCACCGGCTACTGGCACAACTTCGACAACGGCTCCACCGTGATGCCGCTGTCCGACATCCCCAGCGAGTACAACCTCGTGGCGGTCGCCTTCGCCGACAACCACCCCGAGCTCGACGGCGGCATCACCTTCAACCTGGCCAGCGACGAGCTCAACGGCTACACCGACGCGGAGTTCCGTGAGGACATCGCCGCCATCCAGGCCGAGGGCCGCAAGGTGATCATCTCCGTGGGCGGCGAGATCGGCCACGTGGACGTCACCAACCCCACGCAGGCGCAGAACTTCGCCGACACCACCTACGAACTCATGCAGGACTACGGGTTCGACGGCGTGGACATCGACCTGGAGCACGGCATCGACGCCGAGCACATGACGAGCGCCCTCCAGGACCTCAGCGGCCAGGCCGGGTCCGAGCTCATCATCGCGATGGCCCCCCAGACCATCGACTTCCAGAGCCCCAGCGCCGGGTACTACCAGCTGGCCAGCAACATCTCCGACATCCTCACCATCGTGAACATGCAGTACTACAACTCGGGCTCCATGCTCGGATGTGACGACAGCGTGTACCAGCAGGGCACGAGCGACTTCGTCGCCGCGCTGGCCTGCATCCAGCTGGAGATGGGCCTGAGCCCCGACCAGGTCGGACTGGGCCTGCCCGCCGTCCCCTCCGCCGCCGGAGGCGGCTACCTGGCGCCCAGCGGCATCGTCTCCGCCCTGGACTGCCTCGAGACCGGCAGCGACTGCGGCTCCTTCTCCCCCGACACCCCGTACGGGCAGATCGGCGGCGTGATGACCTGGTCCATCAACTGGGACGCCACCAACAACTACGACTTCGCGAACACCATCTCGGCGCGACTCCAGTAACCCCGACCCCGCGGGGTCACTCCCACCCCGCGGTCAGCGCCCCGTCGCCTCACTCCCATCCCCGACGGGCCGCCCCGAGAAAAAGGGGCGGGACGCCATCCCCCCGGCGTCCCGCCCCTCCTTCGTGACCGGACCCAAAAACTGAGAAATACCCACCTGACACACAGGTCCTGGTAAGAGTGGAAATACCCCAGCTCTGATGGGGACACAAATCATGAGACTCCGGAACAAATGCACGCGCAGAAGCATGTGCAGTTCGAGTCCTCCTCGCAATCCCACCTCACCCGAGGTCAGAGCCTTCGAGGCGCACCACCAGAGGCAGCGTGGTTTCCCTCGGGAAAAACTCTCCCAAGTGTTCCTGTGGGAGGCTCAGGAGTTCACGGGCACGCTTATCCCCGCCCCAGCGTTGAAAGGAACCACATGGAACGTCTCTGGGATGTCGACCCCTCAGCACGCTTCGCGAGGCGTCTGGGCAGGACCGCAGCGGAACTCGAGGTGAGCCGGGTCAACGACGACTGCCCGGAGATCTGGGAGCTCGACAACGGCGACGTGGCGGTGGTGGGTCGCGACGCGACCGAACTCTTCCACGACCGGCTTCCGGAGGGCCTCAGGGTCGGAAACGACGAACGCCTCGTGGTGATCCCGGGGAGCATGCTCCGATCCGCCAAGAAGGACATCGCTGACGCCTGACCCCCTCCTCGCCCCAACGTCCCTTCCCGGACGTGTGGTGGGCCGACGCTCCCAACACGGCCGTGGCCGGTGCGGTCCTCACGGCGCTGGGACGCCGCAGAGGCTGACCGAGGAGGGGCGGGACGCCAGCCCCCGGCGTCCCGCCCCTCCTTGGTCGTTCCTGGTCAGGCCAGGGGGAGCCGGGGGCGCAGGATGCTGGGCGCCACCCCGTCACTGGCCTCGGCGACGCGGCGGCGCTCCTCCGGGACCGCCCCGTAGGTGGTGGTGCGCTGGCGGACCGGTCGGCCCGTGGGTTCGACGAGTGCCTTGATGTCGCTGATCGTCTTGTACGAGCCCTGGCCGGAACCGGCCATGCGGCTGATGGTCTCCTCCATGAGGGTGCCGCCGACGTCGTTGACGCCGCCTCGCAGCAACTGGCGGAAGGTGTCCTCTGCGAGCTTGACCCAGGAGCCCTGGATGTTGTGGATGCTTCCGTGCAGGAGGAGACGGGCCAGCGCGTGCACCGCGCGGTTCTCCCGGACGGTCGGTCCCGTGCGGGCGAGCCCGGCGAGGTAGATCGGCGCGTTGGTGTGCACGAACGGCAGCGGCACGAACTCCGTGAACCCGGGCCTGCCGTTGCGCTCCATCGACCGTTCCTGGAGTGAGCGCAGCAGCTTGATGTGCGCCACCCAGTGGTGAGGCGAGTCCACGTGCCCGTACATCATCGTGGACGTGGTGGGAATGCCCAGGTCGTGGGCGTTGGTGATGACCTCGATCCACTCGCTGGCGGGGAGTTTGCCCTTGGTGAGCACCCACCGGACCTCGTCGTCGAGGATCTCGGCCGCGGTCCCCGGGACGGACCCCAGTCCGGCCTCCCGGGCACGGGTCAGCCACTCGCGCACCGGCAGGTTGGTGCGGGCCGCGCCGTTGACCACCTCCATCGGGCTGAAGGCGTGGACGTGCATGTCCGGGACGCGTTCGCGGACGGCCCTGGTGATGTCGAAGTAGGCGGTCCCGGGCAGATCCGGGTGGATACCGCCCTGCATGCACACCTCGGTGGCACCGGCCTTCCAGGCCTCCTCGGCGCGGTCGGCCACCTGGTCCAAGGACAGCGTGTAGGCGTCCGCGTCGGTGCGGCGCTGGGCGAAGGCGCAGAACCGGCAGCCGGTGTAGCAGACGTTGGTGAAGTTGATGTTCCTGGTCACGACGTAGGTGACGTCGTCGCCGACGGTGTCACGGCGAACCCGGTCGGCGAGGTCGGTGAGCGCGTCCAGGGCGTCGCCGTCGGCGTGCAGCAGGGCCAGCGCCTCGGCGTCACTGAGCCCGGCCGGGTCGCTTTCGGCGCTGCGTAGGGCGGCGGCGATCTCGGGGTCCAGGCGTCGGGGTGTGGCTCCCTCACGGTCCACGCCGGGGGCGAGTTCGTCCCAGTCGCCGTAGACCGCGTCGAAGTCGCCGCGCCGGTCACCGGTGCGGCCCTCGGAGTCGATCTCCGTGTGCAGGTCGGTGCGGCCGGAGGAGGTCAGGACCGCTTCGGGCTCCTGCCAGGGGCGTCCCACCAGGGGCGCGTCCTCGCGGGCCAGGCCGGTCTCCGGGTCCACGAGCGCGTGGACGTGCTCGCGCAGGCGCGGATCGACCCAGGGTTCGCCCGCCCGGATGTACTCCGGGTACACGGTGAGGCGTTCACGCAGGGTGAAGCCCTGAGCGGCCGTGCGGGCGGCGAGGTCGTCGATCTGCGGCCAGGGGCGCTCGGGGTTGACGTGGTCGGCGGTGAGGGGTGAGACACCGCCCCAGTCGTCGATGCCCGCGCGGATCATCAGCTCGTATTCGTCCACGCCGCCCTGGTCCGCGCCGATGAGGTTGGGCGGCGCCTGGACGTGCGCCTTGGGACCCATGACGAGGCGGGTGACGGCGATGGTGGCGGCCATCATGTCGCGTTCGGCGTCGGGGCGGTGCATCATCGCGGTGTCCGGCTTGGCCCGGAAGTTCTGCACGATGACCTCCTGGACGCCGCCGTATCGGCGGGAGACCCCGCGCATCGCGAAGATGGACTCGGCTCGGTCGGCGACCGTCTCGCCGATCCCGAGCAGGATGCCGGTGGTGAAGGGGACGCTGGAACGCCCGGCGTCCTCCAGCGCGCGCAGCCGTACGACGGGGTCCTTGTCGGGGCTGCCGTAGTGGGGCTGCCCCTTCTCGGTGAACAGCCGCCTGGAGGTGGTCTCCAGCATCATCCCCATGGAGGGGGCGACGGGCTTGAGCCGTTGGAGGTCCGACCAGGTCAGCACGCCGGGGTTGAGGTGCGGGAGCAGACCGGTCTCCTCCAGGACCATGATCGCCATGGCGCGCACGTAGGAGAGGGTGTCGTCGTAGCCGCGTGAGTTGAGCCACTCGGCGGCCTGTTTCCAGCGGTCCTCGGGGCGGTCCCCCAGGGTGATCAGGACTTCCTTACAGCCCATGGCGGCGCCCTCGCGGGCGATCTCCAGGACCTCGTCCGGGGACATGAAGGGCGCGTCGAGTCGGCCGGGGACCGTGGCGAAGGTGCAGTAGTGACAGCGGTCGCGGCACAGGCGGGTCAGGGGGACGAAGACCTTGCGGCTGTAGGTGATGACGCCGGGACGGCCCGCCGCCTCCAGGCCCGCGTCACGGGCCCGTCCCGCGTACTCGAGGAGTTGGTCGAGGTCCTCGTCCCGGGCGTGCAGCAGCACCTCGGCCTCGGTGACGTCGAGAGTCTTGCCGTCCCGGGCGCGGGCCAGGGCCCTACGCATGGCGGACGCCGTCGGTGTGGGAATGGGGGCAGGGTCGTTCGCACCACTCATAACGGCTCAGCCTACGCGTCCGGCGGTACCGGGTCTCGGGCGCCACCCGGTGACCGCGGCCCCGATCCGGCCTGTGGACAACCGGGGGCGCCCCGCGCGCCCGGCATAGGCTTGGGGGGTGCTGACTCGGCTTCGACGGAACTCCTGGGTGCGCCTGGCCCTGCTCGCGGTGGTGTGCGCGTGCGCGGCCGCCGCCCTCTACGCCAACTGGACGCAGGCTCGGGCCGCCGTCTCCGAACTCCCCCTCTGGGTGCTGCCCACCGCGGTCCTGGCCGGGATGCTGGGGCTCGCCGCGCAGATGATGGCGTGGCGGTCCCTCCTGGCCGGACTGGGATCGCCGTTGCCGAGGGCGGCTGCCGCCCGGGTGATGTTCGTGGGCCAGCTCGGCAAGTACCTGCCGGGGTCGGTGTGGGCGTTCGTCGCCCAAGTGGAGCTGGCCCGCGACTGGAGGGTCCCGAGATCACGCGGGGCTGCGGCCACCTTGCTGGCGATCGCGGTGACGGTGGCCGTGAGTCTGGCGGTCGCGGCCGTGGCCCTACCGCTATCCTCCGCCGAAGCGGCCCGACGGTGGTGGTGGGCACTCGCGGCCGCGCCGGTGCTGTTGGCCTGCCTGCACCCGAGGGTGTTGGGGTGGGGAGTGCGGTTGGCCGCGCGTCCGTTCGCGCGGTTCCGCGAGGTGGCGGACGCCGGTCCGCTGGTGATCGGTGGGCGTTCGGTCGCGGCGTCCGTGGCCTGGACCCTGGTGGCGTGGGTGCCGTTGGGCGCGCACGTGTGGTTGCTGACCTGGGCCGTGGGCGGCGAGGCGCTGAGATCGGTGGGTCCGGCGGTGGGAGCCTACGCGCTGGCCTGGACCCTGGGCCTGCTGGTGGTCTTCGCGCCCGCGGGGCTGGGGGTGCGCGAGGTGGTGTTGGTGGTGGCACTGGCCCCGGTGGTGGACGCGGGCGCGGCCCTGGTGGTGGCGGTGCTGTCGCGTCTGGTGATGACGGTGGCGGACGTGGGTTGGGCGGGATTGTCGCTCCTGTCGTCCAAGCCCCCACAGGCCGAGCCTGACCCCGGATCGGGGACGGGCCCGGAACCAGACACGAGGGCGCGTACCAGCTCCGGCTCAGGCTCCGGCTCCGGCTCCGGCTCCGGCTCCGGCTCCGGCTCCGGCTCCGGCTCCGAAGAGGATCTCGGGCCGGGCCGCCAGCGTTGAGAGGCGTGCACTGGGCCAGACCGTGTTGCCGGGACGAACCTGGCCCAGCGAGCCGAGCCGCGCCCCCGGGCACGCGAGCGCCAGGGCGCGCACCGCTCCGGCTCTGAGGAGGAACAGGGGTTCAAGCAGCAGAGTCGTCCGCGGAGCCCGGGCGGACTCGCTCGCGAGCGCTCGAAGGCCCCGGGTCTCGACCGAGCCTCTGCGTCGAGAGGTACGGAGCCGAACCGGTCTCCGGCGCGGGCGGGCGATCGGGGGTGGGGGGAGCGCGAAACCCGAACCCGCCCGGCAGCCCGGACGCTCGCACAACAAAACAGGAAAGAAACCTTCTTTTTTGCTTGGGTGCGGCCTATGCTCATGCCGTATGAACTGGGCCCCCCGCTTCCCACGTGTCCTGTCCGCCCTCGCCGTGACCCTTGTGCTGGCACCGGCCACCCTCGGCGCGGCCGAACCCTCCCCCGAAGGCCCCTCCCACGCCTACGTCAGGCCCGCTGACGTCTCCTGCGACCAGGGCTCCGGCACTCTCACCGTGATCGGGCAGCTCTTCCCCGTGGTGAGCAGCTCCTCCGACGGCCAGCCCGAGGTCTCCCTGTCCCTTGCCGCCGAACTCGAGCCCGAGGAGGAGACCGGCGAGGAGGCCACGACCGATCTCGAACTCGTCGTGGTGCCCAACCCCGAGCCCCTCCCGGGGATCAGCGCCGACGACATGGCGGCGGCCGCCGAACGGGCCGGAACGCTCACCGCCGACCTCTCCGGCAGCGACGGCAGGCTGCTCACCGGTGACGATCCGCCCACCCTGGCCTGGGAGGACTGGGAGCCCCCGCTGGGCTTCTACGAGGTGCGCGTGGCCACCGAGACCTTCACCCTGCCCGGGTTCGGCGACTGCACGGTGAGCGCCGCGACCCCGGTGAGCAGCGTCCAGGTGGGCACCGAGGACGAGTTGGAGGAACAGCGCGCGTCCGGCGACGATACCTCCGGCCTGCGCGAGTACCTGCCGTGGATCGTGCTGGGCGTGGGCGTGCTCGGCGCCGTCTGTCTCCTGGTGCCCGCCGTACTCCACCTGCGCCGCCGGACCTCCTGAGGTCAGGCCGACAGCAGCCGGTCGGTGTAGGCCCTCCAGTACGGTTCGGCCTCCACCGGTCGGACACCGTCTCTGAGCCGCGCGGGCACGCCCGGCTCGTAGAAGGCGGCCAGCGCGCGGGCGAGGTCGCCCGTGTCCCCCGGCTCGCAGAGCAGGCCGTCCACACCCTCGCGCACGTGGTCGGCCAGGGTGCCCGCCCGGGTGGCGATCACCGGCAGCCCGTGCTCGTGTGCCAGCCACACGTTCTGGGTGGCCGTCGCGGAACGGTAGGGCAGCACCAGGGCGTCGGCCTCCGCGAGCAGCCCGGGCAGCTCGTCGGCGGGCACGTACCCCTCACGGAACCGGACCCGACCGGTCAGGCCCAGCTCCTTGGTCAGATCGGCCAGTTCCGTGGAGCCTCCCCAGAACTCACCGGCCACGGTCAGGGTGACGTCGTCGGGCGCCCCTTCGGCCAGGGCGCGCAGCAACACGTCCACACCCTTGTACGGGCGCACGATCCCGAAGAACAGCAGGTTGCGCTTCTCCTCGGGGGCGTCCGAGGCGGGCGCCGCCCCGGTCTCGGGCAGGTGCGGCGGCATCTCCGCGACGACGGGGCGCGGTCGGTCCGGACCGAGCAGCCCCTCGGCGAGGTGAGCCTGTTCGGCCGAGTGGGTGAGGACCCCGTCCACGCGACGCAGCAGCGCCCGGACCAGGGAGACGTCCACTGCTCGGCGCTCGTGCGGCAGGACGTTGTGGCACAGCGCCACCACACGGGTTCCCGAACCCCGCCGCGACCTGATCCCGGCGAGGACGCCGAGGTAGGCGGGGACCTGCACCGGCGAGAAGAGGGTGAGCACCACCAGGTCGTTCTCGTCCGCGAGCCGCCTCCCTGCGCGCCACCAGCCGTCCGGCCGGTACCAGGCCAGTTCGTGGCGGGTGTCCGGGGAGGGCTCCCCCTCGGGGTTCGTGATGGTCTGCGTGCCCGGGTAGAGCGCCGCCGGGTACTGCGCCCGCCACGACTCGATGCCCGTCTCGTGGCCGAGGGCGCTCAGCCGGTGCGCGAGCTCGGTGGTGTGCCGGGCCCCGCCGCCCTTGTAGGGGTGCGCGGGGCCCACGAGGGTGATCCGTCCCGTCACGGGTGCTCCCTCGAACGCACGATGAGGTCGGCCAGGAGCGCGATCGCCGCGATGATCAGCCCGGCCATGAGGATCATGACGGTGTTGTTGGGCATGTAGAGCGGGTTGCGGATCTGGTCGTAGACGAACTTGGCCGTACCGATCCCCAGCAGCCACAGGGCGGGCGGCATGAGGACCTTGAGCGGGTTGAAGTACATGACCATGCGCAGCACCTGGAGGATGTACCTGTAGGCGTCACGCACAAAGTGGAACTTGGACGTGCCCGCCCGCTTCGCGTACTCGATGGGCACGTACCTGAGGGGGTGCTGGTTGGACAGGAAGGCCAACGTGATGGTGGTGACGCAGGAGAACCCGGGCGGCAGCAGCCTCAGGTAGGGGCGCGCCACGTCCCTACGGAACACCCGGAGCCCGGAGTTGAGGTCGGGAATGCGGGTGTTGGTGAGGCGTTCGGCGACCTTGCGGATCATCCACTTGGCGGGGACCCGCAGCGCCTTGTGCGACCCCATCTCCTGGGTGCGCGCGCCCACGACCTGGTCGATCTCGGGGTCGCTGTCCAGCATGGCGACGAGCTCGGGGATGCGCTCGTTGGGGTAGCTCATGTCGGCGTCGGTCCACACCACGAACTCGCCGCGCGCCCGTTGGCTGCCGATCCGCCGCACGGTGCCCGCGCCGCCGTTGTGCCCGAAGGGGACCACCCTCATGTGGGGGAAGAGCCCCTCCACCTCACGCAGGCGACTCAGGGTGTCGTCGGTGGAGGCGTCGTCCACGGCGAGCAGTTCGTACCCGTACCCGGAGGCGTCCATCGCCGAGGAGATCCGTTTGATCTCGTCGACGACGTGCTCCTCCTCGTTGTAGCAGGGCAGGACGATCGTGACCCTCACCGGCGGGGCGTCGTGCTCCGGGGCTCGGTCCTGGGCGTCTGGGTGGCTCATGGTCCTTCTCAGCGGGGTGGTCGGGGGAGGGGGCGGTCTCACGCCGGATCGTTCGTGGCGGGCAGGACGGCTGTCCACACGCTGCCGTTGAAGGTCCAGTGTCCGGTCGGGGGCTCCATGAGGGTACTCGGGTCCATCTGGGCGACGACGTGGAAGTGCCGTTCGGGCTCCACCTCGGAGTCGGTGAGCTCGTCGAGCTGCTCCCAGTGCGAGGCGGCCAGAACGGCGTCGCGGCCCCGTTGGTGCACGGCGCGCACGACCCTGTCGACGGTCTCCGGGGAGGCCTCGTCGAGGGCGGCTGTGGGCACACCGCAGACGTTGCGCAGCAGCGGCATGTAGTTGCCCGCCATCCCGGAGTCAACCACGACGACCGAGGCGTCGGGTGGCAGTGACGCGCAGAGTTCCTCCGTCGCCGCCACCGTGCCCACGTCCTGCCGGTACCCCATGATCCCCCACGCGGAGGTGACCACCCCGGGCCCGAGGAGGGCGACCGCAGCCCCGGCGGCCACCACGGCGGGGAGCGAGCGGACCATCGAGGTGGTCCGGGAGTGGCGCACGGAGTTCTCGCAGTAGCGGGTCAGCCAGGCCAGGAACCACACCGCGAACAGCACGAACGCGGGGATCACCAGCACGATCAGCCGCCTGCTGGCCCAGGGGTGGTCCGGGGTGATGGCCGGGCGCAGCAGCGTGGTGGTGACCGTCCACACGAGCAGCATGGCGGGCAGGAGCCACTGGAGGTCGCGCCGCTGTGTGAGGCGCCGCAGGACCAGGGCCACACCCAGGGAGGCGAACAGGACGGCGCCGAGGCCCACGTACCAGCCCACCCAGTACAGGCTCATGTCGTAGTAGGTGCGGCTGCCCTCGATCGGCAGCCCCTCGATCTCCTGGACCGAGGCCACCCACTGGTCGGTGAAGTCGCTCCCGTGCCCGTAGTCGGGCCAGAGCAACGGGCGCACGGCGAAGCCCACCATGACAAGCAGCGCGGCCAGCGCCATCGCGTTGGGCAGCCAGAGCACCCGTTCGGTGTGCGGCAGCCCGAAACGCCACAGGGCGGCGGTGAGCGCGACGGTGGCGGCGATGACGGCGGCGCTGATGAGCAGGAGGGGGTTCATGGAGTCGGACAGGTACTCCAGGTACGGCAGCGAGTAGCCGTATCCGGCGACCAGCCCGTAGGCCACGCCCACGCTGAGCCCGGCGAGCAGGGGCAGCGCCTGCCCGCGCCGGGCGACCAGCAGCAGGCCGACGAAACCCACCACCGGCAGGAGGTCGCGGATGGCGTCGATGCGCACCAGCACGCCGAGACCGAACACCAGCCCGGCCACCAACGCCAGTGCCTGCGGGCCACGCCACCGGTCGGTGAGGGCACGGCGGCTGCTCAGGGCGTCGAAGGCGATCACCATGCCGCCCAAGAGCAGGATCTGGGCGAGGGGCTCGCTGTAGGTGAACCGGCTGACCCACTGCTGAGGCAGGCACACCGCCAGGATCAGGGCGGCCAGAGGAGCCCAGCGCGCGCCGACCAGGCGGGCGGTGAGCCCGGCGAAGGTGAGCACTCCCAGCGCGCCCAGCACCGGGGTGGCCACCAGCATGCCGTCCAGCCCGCCGAGCCAGTAGCCGACCGACAGCACCAGCGGCGCCCCGGCCATGAACTGCGGCCAGATGACGTCGTCACGCTGGTAGTGGGCGAGGCTCTGGTAACTGAGCGCGGGGTCGTCCCCCGCGATGAGCTCGGCCTGCGTCGGGATGGGCAGGAAGCCGTTCTCCGCGATCCAGGCCGTGTACATGGCGTACGAGGCCGGATCGCGCCGGATCACCAGGGCCTCTGCGTGGTACGCGATCTGTACCGCGGCGAAGGCCACAGTGATGAGCAGGACCGCGGCCACCGGCCACCAGGGCACCTCCTCCTCGTCCGGTGGGTCCGGAAGCACGCGCGGCACCAGGGCGCACGCCGCGACCACGGCGGGAAGCCCCAGGACGAGTCCGGTCAGCGGGGTGAACTGGCCGAGGACCAGCAAGGGGAAGGCGACGAGGAGCCAGGCCGAGAGGGCGATCGCGGGGAGCGCGGTCACACGGGCGAGGAGCCGTCCGGGAAGCAGGCGCATGAAGCAACTCTGGCACTTCGTCCCGCGCTACGCACACTCCGTCCCCAACCATGGCGGGACCGTGACAAAGGGGGTTCGGGCCCGCTGGAGCGGCCGGTGGGAGCGCCTAGCATGGGCGCCATGTCCGACTCTCCCGCGCGACTCTGGCGCGCCCTCGTCTCCTCCGATCCCTCACGCCCGTTCGTGACCTCCCACGACGACCTCGGCGACCGGATCGAACTGTCCCGGGCCACTCTCGACAACTGGGTGTCCAAGACCTCGAACATGCTCGTGGACGGTTTCGGCACGCAACCGGGTGACCGGATCACGCTCGCCCTGCCGCCGCACTGGCAGTCAGTGGCGTGGGTGCTGTCCTGCTGGTCGGTGGGGGCCACCGCGGTGCTCTCCGAGGACGGCGCGGAGCCCGAGGTCATGGTGGCCGGTCCGGACCGTCTGGAGGCGGCGCAGGACAGCGGTGCCGAGGAGGTCGTGGGCACTTCACTGGACCCGCTGGGCCTGCCGCTGCGCGATGTCCCGCCGATGGTCACCGACTACACCGTGGAGGTGCGCGGGCACGGCGACCACTTCCCCGCCTACCCGGTGGACGCCGCCGAGCCCGCTCTGGAGTCCGCAGGGCGGATCTTTACCGGCGCCGAGGTGGTGACTGCCGGACAGGAGCTGGCCAAGGCCTGGGAACTGGGCGAACGGGACCGGCTCGCGGTGGTCGTGGCGCCCGACGCCCCGCTGGACGCGTTCGGCGGGGACCTGTCCGTGCTCACCGCCGCGATCGCCTCCGGGGTCCCCCTGTTGCTGACCCCACCGCCCGCCGAGGGCGACCTCCAGCGGTTCCTGGACCGGATGGGGGCGGAGGGCGTGACCGTGCTGTACGGCACCGAGCCCGTCGGTGACCTGCCCTTCCGCCGGGTCTCGCTCTAGGCGTGGCTTCCGGATGCCTGGCCGGTGGCTGGCCGTCACCGGTGCGAGCGTCCGCCGCCCCCACCGGTGCCCCGCTGGGCGGGTTCCGCGGAGCCGCGCGACAGCGGGTACCCGCACAGGCCGGGCCGTTCCGAGCCCCACCGGTGCGGAGAGAGACCTGGCAACGCGAGTGCGGCGTGACCCAAGAACCAAGGCCCGGGTGCCGCGAGGGTTCCCGCCTACGTCCCGTGGGCGGGAACCCACCGGCCCGCGCTCCTGCGCGACTCCGCGCGGGACGGTTCGTCCGGCGCTGAGCCCCGGGCCCGTTCGGCGCGGGCCCTCACCCGCTCGGCGCGGGCCCTCACCCGTGCGGTCTCACGCGCCTCTTTCTGGGCCCTGCGTGCGGCACGCTCCTCGCGGGCGGCCCGTTCGGCCTCGGCCCGGTAGAGGTCTGCGGCCTGTGCGGCGAAGTCCGGGTGCATCATGTCCCCCTCGGTGATCCGTGTCCGCCGGGGCTGCTGCTCCCGGCTGGTTACAGACTCCGGCTAAGGCCCCCGGCCGCACATCGGGAGACTTCACCAGACAGCGGCGCCGTGCCCCGCCTCAGACGAGGCGGAACACGGCGCGGGGACGTCTGAGGTACCTCAGAGGGCCGGTGTGGGGATGCTCGGACCCGGTTCCCTGACCGGGCTCAGGACTCCCGGTAGTAGGCGTCCGCGACGACCCCGGCTCGCTTCGACTCGTCGTAGGTGTACACCTCGCGACCGTCCACGAACACGCGCTGGGCGCGGCTCATGATGTCGAGCGGGTCGCCGGACCACACCACGACGTCGGCGTCCAACCCGGGGCGCAGGGAACCGACCCGGTCGTCCAGGCCCATGATCTCGGCGGGGTTCACCGTGAGCGCGCGGATCGCGGAGTCGCGGTCCATGCCCTCCTTGACGCACAGGATCGCCTGGTAGACGAGGAACTCGATCGGGATGACCGGGGCGTCGGTGGTGAGGGCGACCTTCACGCCCGCGCGGTCCAGGATGCCCGGGTTGGCCAGGGTGCGGTTGCCCACCTCCACCTTGGAACGGCTGGTCATCAGCGGACCGGTGATGACGGGGATGCCGCGCGCGGCGATCTCGTCGGCCAGCAGGTGGCCCTCGGTGCAGTGGTTGATGATGAGCCGGTAGCCGAACTCGTCTGCCAGGCGCATGGCGGTGTGCATGTCGTCGGCGCGGTGTACGTGCTGGCACCAGGGCACCTCGCCGTCGAGCACCTGGACGAGGGTCTCCAGGGTGTTGTCGCGGTCGAAGGGCGTGCCCTCCTGTGCGGCGTGGTCCCGCTTGGTCCGGTAGTCCTCGGCCTTGGTGAAGGCGTCGCGGATGACCGCGGCCACGCCCTGCCGGGTGGAGGGGAGGGTGTCCTTCTTGCCGTAGACCCGCTTGGGGTTCTCACCGAGGGCGCTCTTGACGCTGGCGGGCTCCTTGAGCAGCCGGTCCTCGACGCTGCGGCCCCACATCTTCAGGGCGACGGTGCGGCCGCCGATGGGGTTGCCGGAACCGGGCTTGATCACCGAACTGGTGACGCCCCCGGACAGGGCGTCGGCGAACCCCTGGTCAGCGGGGTTGATGGCGTCGATCGCACGCATGCGGGCGCCGTTGGGGTCGGTCATCTCGTTGGTGTCGTCACCGGCCCAGCCGATGGTCTCCTCGTGGATGCCGACGTGGCCGTGGGCCTCGACGAAGCCGGGCAGGACCCACTGGCCCGCCGCGTCGACGATCTCCGCGCCCTCGGGGACCGTGACGTCCGCGGCCGGCCCGACCGCGGCGATCTTCCCGTCGGAGATGAGGACCGTGCCACCGTCGATGGGGTCGCCGTCGACGGGAACCACGTATCCGGAAGTGATTGCGATATCCATGGCGGGCAACCTAGCCCATGCACGGTCACGTTCCCAAGGGTGTTCCGTGACCGATCACCCAACACATCGTCATTCCTGGGACCAGCGCGCGGTGAGGAGTTCGGACTCGGGGCTGAGGTCCACACTGGACTCCTCGATGGAGTCGCGCACCATGCGGCAGTGGCCGACGTCCTCGGTGTCCCCGGTGAGCTCGCCCCCCTGTGCGGCGAAGGCGTAGACCATGCTGGGGCGGTCGGCGAACTCCATGATCCGGAACGCGCCGCCCAGTCCCGGGTGGTGCGGGGTCTCCTCGGGGATCACCGCGAGGCTGACGATGCCCGCCTTGACGAGGTCGGCGAGGAAGTTGCGCTGGCCGTTGAGGACCTCGGCGCCGCCTTGGGGCCGCTGGAGCACGGACTCGTTGAGGACCACGCGCAGGGCGGGGCCGTCGGGGCCCGTGGTGGCCGCGCGCTCGGCCATCTCGTCGTCCACCATCGCCTCGATCTCCTCGTGGTCGAGGTTGGGGTGGCGGGGTTCGAGGATGGCCCGCGAGTACTCGCGGGTGCGCAGGAAGACGGGGACCGCCATCGGCTGGTGCTCCCACAGCTGCGCGGCGTGCGTGCCGAGCTCGCTCATGTCGCCGAACTCGCTCGGGAAGGCCTCGGCCTGGAGGGTGATCGCCCAGGCGTCGACCAGCTGGTGCTCGGTGCCCAGCGCCGTGTCGACCCGTTCGACCAGGGATCTTGCCGGGCGGCAGTGCGCGTCCTCGACCTCGCGGAGTTTGTCGTCGGTGACCCCGACGTTCCTGGCGAGCTCGGCGCGTGAAAGTCCCAGGTCGGAGCGGGCCCGCAGCACCCGTGCCCCGAAGGGGAGCCACATCGCCGACGGCAACGCGGTGTTCACGTCCATAACCTCTCCCGTTCTCGGCCGGTCAGCAGACACCTGAGGGGACATGTGGTGACGTACCCTCTGTGCGACGCCCCAGCCCCTGTGGTCCGACCTTCTCCCGGCTCGGGGCGGCTGGTCAAGCGACCGGGCGGGTGCGGCCATCCGTGATAAGTCAGTACAAAGTCGATGATGTCGCCCCAGCGCTGTCGAGTGTTTCCCCCGATTGGAAGGTCCGTTGGTCTACTTCGCCCTCTTCCTCGCCCTCTTGTCGCTCGTCTTCTGGGTGTACGTGCTCTTCGACGTCATCGGATCCGACTCCGCGAGGATCCGTCTGCTGCCCAAACCGGTGTGGGCGGTGATCGTCCTGCTCCTGCCCAAGGTGGGCGCCGCGCTGTGGTTCCTTCTGGGCCGCCCGCCCCGGGACCCCGTCCTCGCCCAGGGCCCGGCCGGGCCGCCGCCGCCCTTCCCCGAGTACGAGCACCCCGGGCGCGCCCGCGCGATCTCCCCGGAGGAGGACGAGGCGTTCCTGCGGCGCTGCCGCGAGCGCGCCGAGGAGCAGCGCAGCCGCGCCAGGGAGATCCAGGAGCGCGAGTCCCGGGAGCGCCAGGAGCGCGAGCACGGGCGCGGCGGCTCCGGGGAGGAGTCCGGTTCGGACGAAACGAGCCGCGACCGCGACGGGGACGAGGACCCGATCGGCCCGTCGTCCTGACCACGCCCCCGAAGGCCCCGGCGTGCCCCGGTAGGGGCGGTCGGGCCAGCCCAAGGGACCGGTGTCCGACCGTCCGCAGTAACCTGTGTGCCGCCCCGCCGCGAACCTGACCCCGGAAGTGAACCGATGAACCGCTTGACCCTGCCGGTAGCGATCCTCGCCTCCACCGCCCTCCTGGCCACGGCCGCGTGCCAGAACGACGAGCCGGAGTCACCGAACCCGGAGTCGCCGGAGCCGGAGTCGAAGGCCGAGGTGGAGGTCCCCGACGTCGACGGGGCCACGCTGCACACCAGTGAGGGTGACATCGAGGTGGAGCTCTTCGCCTCGGACGCCCCGTTGACCGTCACCAACTTCGTCGAGCTCGCCGAGGGCGACGGCCCGGTGAACGAGGAGACGGGGGCTGCCGAGTTCTACGACGACACGGTGTTCCACCGCGTGATCGACGGTTTCATGATCCAGGGCGGCGACCCGACCGGGACCGGCCGCGGCGGCCCCGGCTACCAGTTCGAGGACGAGTTCGAGTCCGACCACGGCTTCGACGAGCCCGGTCTGCTGGCCATGGCCAACTCCGGCCCCAACACCAACGGATCGCAGTTCTTCGTCACTGTGGCCCCCACTCCGCACCTGACCGGCATGCACACCATCTTCGGCAAGGTGGCCGACGAGGACTCAATGGCGGTCGTGGAGGCGATCTCGACGGTCGAGACGGACAGCGGCGACCGCCCCACCAGTGACATCGTGCTGGAGTCCGTCACCATCAAGCGTTCGGGGGACTGACCCCCACGCCCCCGGCCTCGGGGGCAGTCACGACGGCGGCGGTGCCCTGTGGCACCGCCGTCGTCGTGCGGGTGGTCGGGGTCAGCGACGCCGCTTGGCCATGGCCGCGCGGGCGCGTTCGACAGCCGGGCCGATCGCCTCGACCAACCGGTCGACGTCCTCGTCGGTGGAGGTCCGGCCCAGGGACAACCGAAGACTGCTCAGAGCCCTGTCGGGGTCGGCCCCGGTGGCCAGCAGCACGTGGCTGGGCTGGGCCACGCCCGCCGAGCACGCCGAGCCGGTGGAGCAGGAGATGCCCCTGGCGTCCAGCAGCATCAGCAGCGCGTCGCCCTCGCAACCGGGGAACGACAGGTGGGCGATCCCCGGGAGCCGTAGCCGCGGATCACCGTTGACCACCACGTCGGGCACGACGTCCCGGACCCGGGACTCCAGCTCGTCCCGGAGCGCCGTGAGGTGTTTGGCGTGCTCCTCGCGCCCCTGGACGGCGGCGTGTACGGCGGTGGCGAGGCCGCGGGCGAACGGGGCCGACAGCGTGCCGGAGCGGATGTCGCGCTCCTGTCCGCCGCCGTGCAGGACCGGGGTCGGGGCGAGGCCGCGGGCGACCACCAGGGCGCCGCTGCCCACCGGTCCGCCCAGTTTGTGGCCGCTCAGTGTCAGCGCGCTCACGCCGCTCGCCGCGAAGTCCACCTCGACAGCGCCCAAGGCCTGTACCGCGTCCGTGTGGAAGGGGACGCCGTACTCGGCGGCGACCTCGGCCAGCTCACGCACCGGCTGCACGGTGCCGATCTCGTTGTTGGCCCACATCACCGAGACCACGGCCACGGACGCGGGGTCGCGCTCGATGGCCGCGCGCAGAGTCTTCGGGTCCACCCGGCCCAGGGCGTCCACGGGCAGTTCCTCGTGGACCGCGCCCTGGTGGTCGGCCATCCAGCGCGCGGGGTCGAGCGCCGCGTGGTGTTCGACGGCGCTGACGAGGATGCGTCTGCGCGCGGGGTCCTCGGCGTTGCGTGACCAGTACAGGCCCTTGATCGCGATGTTGTTCGACTCGGTCCCGCCCGCGGTGAACACCACCTCGTGCGGGGTGGAGCCCACCGCCTCGGCGACGCGTTCTCGGGACTCCTCGACGGTACGCCGAGCGGCCCGTCCGTGGCCGTGCAGGGACGATGGGTTACCGAGGGAGCCGAGTTCCGCCGCCACATCGGCGATCACCTCGGGTCGGACCTCGGTCGTGGCTGCGTGATCCAGATACACCATGGCGCATTCCAGGATACGTCCGACCACATCCGCACCTACCCCCCTGCCCCTCCCCCAACGCCGTCCACAGGCCGACCACTCGTTCCTCCGGACCCGGGTCCGGACCGATAACCTTGGAGCATGCCTGACTCCGCGCCCACGCCGTCCACCTCGCCCGCCACTCCCGCCGGGGAGCACTGGCCCGCGCCCGTCGCGCGGCAGCCGGTGCGTGCCCGCGTCAGCCTGCCCGGTTCCAAGTCCGTCACCAACCGGGCGCTGATCCTCGCGGCTCTCTCCGAGACCCCGTGCGTGGTGCGCCGACCCCTGGTGAGTCGGGACAGCGAACTCATGGTGGGGGCCCTGCGCGCCCTGGGCATCCAGGTGAGCGAGCTGCCCTCGGACGACCCCGGGGTCCCGGACCTGTCCGTCACCCCGGTGTCCCCGCACGGTCCGGCCAGCGTGGACGTGGGCAACGCGGGCACCGTCATGCGCTTCGTGCCGCCGCTGGCCGCGCTGGCCACGGGGGACGTGCACTTCGACGGCGACCCGCGCGCCCGTGAGCGGCCGGTGGACGAACTACTCGCGGCACTGCGCGACCTCGGCGCCGACATTGACGACCAGGGGCGCGGCGCGCTGCCGCTGACCATCCACGGGACCGGTGCCGTACGCGGCGGCGAGGTCACCCTGGACGCCTCGGGTTCCTCGCAGTTCGTGTCCGCGCTGCTGCTCAGCGGCGCCCGCTTCACCGAGGGCGTGCACGTGCGGCACGAGGGGCCGCCCGTGCCCTCCCAGCCGCACCTGGACATGACCGTGGAGATGCTGCGCGCCGTGGGCGTGCGGGTCACCACCGGCGAGAACTCGTGGCTGGTGGAGCCCGGTCCGGTCCGCGCCTCGGAGATCACCGTCGAGCCCGACCTCTCCAACGCCGCACCCTTCCTTGCCGCCGCGCTGGTCAGCAAGGGTGAGGTGACCGTGCAGGGGTGGCCGGAGAGCACGACCCAGCCCGGCGACGCCCTGCGCGACCTGTTCACCCGGATGGGCGGGGAGGTCTCCCGTTCGGGCCAGGACCTGACCCTGCGCGGAACCGGGGAGATCCACGGGATCACCGCCGACCTGCGCGACGTGGGCGAACTCACCCCCACCATCGCCGCCGTCGCGGCCCTGGCCGACTCCCCCTCGCGGCTCACGGGGATCGCCCACCTGCGCCGCCACGAGACCGACCGCATCGCCGCGCTGGCCGCCGAGATCAACCGCCTGGGCGGGGACGTGGAGGAGCTGCCCGACGGGCTGGTCATCCGGCCCCGGCCCCTGCACGGCGGGGTGTTCCACTCCTACGACGACCACCGCATGGCCACGTCCGGCGCGGTGATCGGGCTCGCGGTGCCCGGGGTGGAGGTGGAGAACATCGCCACCACGCGCAAGACCCTGCCGGACTTCCCCGGCCTGTGGTCGGAGGTCCTGGCATGAGCCGCACGCGGGGCGGGGGACGCCACCTGGACGAGGACGACATCCGAGTGCGTGCCCGGGGCGGCTCCAAGCCCCGCACCCGTAAGCGGCCCAAGCACGAGGACGCCGTGGAGGGCCTGGTCACCGCGGTGGACCGGGGCCGGTACCGCTGCCTGGTGAACGGTGTCCCCGTGGTGGCGATGAAGGCCCGCGAACTCGGCCGGGGATCGATCGTGGTCGGCGACCGCGTGGACGTGGTCGGGGACCTGACCGGCAGACCCGACACCCTGGCCCGTGTGGTCCGGGTGCGCGAGCGCGCCTCCGTGCTCAGACGCACGGCCGACGACACCGACCCGGTGGAGCGGGTGATCGTGGCCAACGCCGACCAGCTGGCCATCGTCTGCGCCCTCGCGGACCCGGCTCCGCAGCCGCGCTTCGTGGACCGTTGCCTGGTGGCCGCCTACGACGCCGGGCTGGAGCCGCTGCTCTGCCTGACCAAGGCCGACCTCGCCTCGCCGGACGAGATGCTGGGCACCTACAAGCCGCTCGGGCTTCCCTACGAGGTGCTGAGCCCGGAGGGTGACCTCGACGAGCTGCGTTCCCGCCTGGCGGACCGGACCACGGTGTTCGTGGGCTCCTCCGGCGTGGGCAAGTCCACCCTGGTGAATCGGTTGGTCCCGGGCACGGACCGCGCGGTGGGTCACGTGAACGCCGTCACCGGGCGCGGCCGCCACACGTCGACCTCGGCGCTCGCGCTGCGGTTCGAGGGCGGCTGGCTCATCGACACCCCGGGGGTGCGGAGCTTCGGCCTGGCGCACGTCTCCCCCGAGGAGATCGTGTCCGGGTTCCAGGACCTCGCCGAGATCGCCGCCGACTGCCCGCCCGCCTGCTCCCACCAGCCCGACTCCCCGGAGTGCGCCATCGGCGCGGCTCTGGAGCGGGGTGAGGTGGACGCGGAGCGGGTGGCCTCGCTCCGCAGGCTGCTCAGCAGCCGCGAGGGCGACGAGGACACCGACACCACCGCTCCCCCGCCCGGACCCCACTCCTGACCCGGCGGCCTTCGGCGACCGGGTCACGCCGTGCTTTCGACCGGCTGGTCGGCGGCGACGCTCAGGGGACCCGTGGCATCGGTGGTGGCGCTCAGGTGCTGGGGGCTCCGGAGTAGTCGGCGGGAAGGCGGTGCTCGCGTCCCCAGGCTCCGAGGGGCTGCAGGGTGCGGTTCAGGCTCCGGCCGAGATCGGTCAGCGAGTACTCGACTCTTGGCGGAACCTCGGCGAAGTCCTCACGCCGCACGATCCCGTCGTCCTCCAGCTCACGCAGGTGCGAGGCGAGCACCTTCTCCGTGATCCCCGGCAGGGCACGGCGCAGCTCGCCGAACCGGCGGGGCCGCTCGTCGAGCGCCCACAGGACCAGAACCTTCCACTTGCCGCTCACCACGTCCATCGCGGCGTCGATCCCGCAGTGATACGCGAGCTCCCCGCGTCTGGCGGTCATGCCACCACCCCTTCCACCCGTTCGCTTACCCCGAAGTGCGCACCCACTCCAAAGTGCGTACTTGTCCTGGGGCGAGCGCGACACAAGCCTAGACACATGACCAACGACATCAAGCCCCGCGTCGTCCTGCTCGGACTCGGCGCGATGGGCACCGCCCTCGCCAGCGCCTGGCTCTCCGCCGGCCACCCCCTGACCGTCTGGAACCGCACCGCCTCACGGACCGAACCCCTGCGCGCGCTCGGCGCCGACGTAGCCGACACGGCTGCCGAGGCCGTCGCCGCCGGAACGCTCGTCATCACCTGCCTGATGGACGACGCCTCCGTGGGTGACGCGCTGGAGGGCACCGAACTCGGGGGCAAGGACCTGGTGGACCTCACCACCGGCACCCCGAACGAGGCCGAGGCCCGCGCCGAGTGGGCTCGGGAGCGCGGTGCCCGCTTCCTCAGCGGCGGCATCATGTCGAGCCCCTCGATGGTGGGTGTCCCCGAGGCCGGGGGCTACGTGTTCTACAGCGGCGCCCGCGAGGTCCTGGACGAACACGAGTCGACACTGGCGGCCGTCCTGGGCGTGCGCCACACCGGATCCCGTCCAGGTTCGGCCGCCCTCTACGACATCGCGCTGCTGAGCGCCATGTACGGCATGTTCGCCGGGATCACCCACGCCTTCGCACTGGTGCGTGCGGAGGAGATGCCGCTGAGGGAGTTCTCGGGCCTGCTCACCTCGTGGCTCACGGCCATGCTCACGTCCACGGACACCGTCGCCGAACAGCTCGAGAGCGGTGACCACACCAGAAACGTACAGGCCAACCTGGCCATGCTGGTCTCCGGTTTCCGTACCTTCGAGGTCGCCGCGCGGGAGCAGGAGGTGGACTTCCGACTGCTCGCGCCCTACCTGGAACTCCTGGAGGAGCGTCTGGGCCAGGGGTACCCCGACGAGGGCACCTCGGGCGCTGTCGAGCTGCTCGTGCGGCGGGCCTAGTCAACCGAGGGGCCGAGGCGTCCGGCACAGCGCTGGTGCTCGTCACGAGCCCAGGCTCAGAGGTCGACGGTCCCGCCGCAGCGCCAGTAGTGGGTCCGATCACTCTCCATGAACCCCTCGTCCACGAGGCTGCGACGCAACACCACGTGGTCCGCGCTGTACCGGCTCAGAACCGTGTTGAGCTGCTCCTCGGTGTAGCGGACCCCGGGTTCGAAGGCCCGGGCGACGTGGTCCAGGAGGACGAGGCGGTCGGGACGGCGGACGGGGACGGACGTGATCCTTCCTCCGGGCATGTACGCGCGCAGCACCTCGGCGCGTTCGGTACGTCCACGCCCTTCCGTCACCCTCGCCTCCTAGCGGTCCACCGGCAGCATGCCGTGCACGACCATCTCCACCCGGCGGGCCGCCAGGTCGGGGTCCACGGGTTGGAGCGCGTACGAAACGGTCAGTCTCAGGGAGACGTCCGCCACCGCGTCGGCGGTGTCGGGGGGCACCTGCGGGCAGTGCTCCGCCAGGGTCCAGGCGATGCGTTCCCGCAGGGCGTCCAGGAGCGGCGCCGACCGTGTGGTGAGCACCGGGAGGAGCTGTTCGTCTCCGGTGACCAGGGCGAGCAGCAGGGGGTTGTCCCGCGCGGCGAGCAGGACCATCCGGGTGGTGCGGCTCACCGCGTGCGCGGGGTGGTGGCCGTCCGCCTCCAGCATCTCCTCGACGGTGTCCAGGAGCGTGGTGACCTCCCGCACGACCACGGCCTGGAGGAGGCCCTCCTTGCTGCCGAACACGTTGTAGAGGGTCTGCCTGGACACCCCCGCGGTGGCGGCGACGTCGATCATCCGCCGCTCACCCCACCGTCCCGCCAGCACCTCGGCGTGGGCGGCGTCCATCAGCCGTTCGCGGACCCCGGTGCCCTCCCGGGGCCGTATGTCTGTGCTCACGCCCCCATCCTCGCATTCGCGCCCCCGGATGTTCCTCCCCCTAACACTCTGGTCACGCCGGGGGCGCCGCTTTGGGCATGTTCGTGCCTGGGAGGGTAGCGTTACCGGCCATGGTGTCCTATGACGATGATCTGCGGCTGGCCCACGTGCTCGCCGACGCTGCCGACGACATCGCGATGAAGCGATTCCGCGCCCTCGACCTGGTTGTCGACACCAAACCGGACCTGACCCCGGTGACCGAGGCCGACCGCATGGTCGAGGAGACCCTGCGGGGCGTGCTCTCCCGCGCCCGCCCGCGCGACGCGGTGGTGGGCGAGGAGTACGGCCGGAGCGGCAACAGCAACCGCGTGTGGGTCATCGATCCCATCGACGGCACCAAGAACTACGTGCGCGGCGTCCCGGTGTGGGCCACCCTCATCGCCCTGTTGGAGGGCGACCGCCCCGTGGTGGGCGTGGTCTCGGCCCCCGCTCTGCAGCGCCGCTGGTGGGCCTCCAAGGGCAGCGGCGCCTGGTCCGGGCGCAGCCTCTCGAAGGCCTCCCGTTGCCAGGTCTCCAAGGTTCAGGACCTCGCGGACGCCTCGCTGAGCTTCTCCTCGCTGACCGGCTGGGAGGAGCAGGGGCGACTGGAGTCCTTCCTGGGGCTGACGCGGTCCGTGTGGCGGACCCGCGCCTACGGTGACTTCTGGTCCCACGTGATGGTCGCCGAGGGCACCGTGGACATCGCCGCCGAGCCCGAGCTCTCGCTGTGGGACGCGGCTCCGCTGCCGATCATCCTGGAGGAGGCGGGCGGCCGCGCCACCAACCTGCGCGGCGACGGCTTCGAGGACGGCGGCCCCCTGGTGTGCACCAACGGAGCCGTCCACGACCAGGCGCTCACCTGGCTCAACGGTGGTCCCACCCCGTTGCGCCGTCCGGAATAGCCGCCGAACGGCCACGAAAAGCACCTGCGCGATTACTTTCAGTAGTAACGTGCGCTGTGTGCTGACCAAGACAACCCACCGGCGCCGCGCGGTCGCGCTGTGCGGCGCGGTCCTCATCCTGGCCACGGGGTGCGCCCAGAGCCACGGCCACAGCCCGCAGCAGCTCAGCGAGATGATCGCCGACACCGTGCGCGACTCCGCCGCGTCGGGCCCGCTCGGGCTCGGCGTGCCCGACACCCTGTTCGACCCCGCCCGCTACTCGTGCTCCCCCGCCGTGGATCCGGTGCTCCCCGGCGGCTGGCGCAGCGAAGCGCCGCGCGAGACCGTGGAGGACGAGAAGGCCGTGGAACTCGGCCTGTCCGACTCCGAGGGCGACCACTCCGGACCGGTCGCTGCCACCGTGACCGACCCTTCCGGGGAGACCGCAACCGCCGAGGCCGAGCCGGACGACTCCGGCTGGGCACGCCTGGTCTACCCGGACGCCTTCGACGGCGCCGAGGAACTCGCCACGGGCGTCCACACGGTGGTGTGGTCCGACGCGGGGACCGGGGCGCCCATCACCTGCGACGGTTTCGAGGTCGAATAGCGCGGTCACTGTGGTGACCCCGCGTGGCCGGGAACGGCCAAGGGAATATTCGTTCAGGCATGAACCGAAAACCCCGGCACTGGCGATGGGTCTGTTGAAACCCCGCGACTCGCGGGGCGACCCGGCGCCGCCCGATGCCGCGCCGGGCCCTACAGACACACGGGAAGGGGCTCCATGCTGCGTTCCCTCACTGCTGGGATCGTGCTGGCCTTCGCCGGTTCCCGAGCCAACGTGGCCCGGACCATCCTGTCCTGCGCGGGCATCGTCGTCGGTGTCGGCGCCCTGATCATGGTGGTGACCGCGGGCGAACTCGGCCAGCGCTACGCCACCGCCTTCGGCGAGGCCAACGCCGGACGCGCGGCGACCATGGAGGTCACCGTCTTCGACAGGATCACCGACCTCGACGCCTTCGAGGAGGACCTGGGCCGGGCGGGCGGGCTGGAGGTGTCGCTCCACAACAGGACCGAGTCCCCGCCGCCCCTGCGCCAGGGAGACCAGGTCTTCCGTGACGTCGACATCATCGGAGTGGACGTCGCGCTCGGCGACATCCGCCGCGTCAACCTGACCCAGGGCCGGTGGTTCACAGAAGCCGACCTGGACTCGCGCGCCCCGGTGCTGGTGGTCAACGAGGCCCTGGCCGAGGAGCTGGGCGACTTCACCGACGTCCAGCTCGGCCACGGGCACTGGTCGAACGTGCGGATCGTCGGCGTCACGCAGAGCTCCGTGTACGAGCAGGGTTGGCACAGCGCCTACCTCCTGAACGCGCCCGTCACCGGGGAGATCCTCTTCGGCCCCTCCTGGTCGCCCGAGAAGCCGACGGCCTCGCAGGTCACCTACGTCGCGCGGATCGACCCCACCGACTCCGCCGCCGAGGAGATGGACTTCGGAGAGGAGTTCACCGACCGCCTCGCCTCCGCCAGCTGGCGCTGGGGGATCGACAGCCGGGACAGCCTGATGGCCTACCGCGCCGACAACTCGGAGATGACCGACGAACTGATCGGCTACCTCTCCATCGGGCTGATCGGTGTCGCGGTCATCACCCTGACCACCGGACTGCTCGGCGTCCTCAACGTCGGACTGGTCACCGTCCGGGAGCGGCGCCGCGAGCTGGCGACCTACCGGGCACTCGGGGCGAGCCGGTTCACGCTGTTCGTGGCCGTGGTGATGGAGGCTGTGGTGGTCGCGGTCGTGGCCGGCCTGATCGCCCTGGCCCTGTCCTGGTTGCTGGTCGCCGTGGCCGCGGTCGTCATCGGCAACCTCATGTGGCTGCCGCCCGACATCAACATGACCGTTCCGCCCTCCGCCGCCCTGGTCGGGCTGGGCAGCGCGGCCGTCGTCGGGCTCTTGGCCGGGATCATCCCCGCGATCCGGGCGCTGCGCGCGTCCGTCGTCGCAGGGCTGCGGGAATAGGAGACACAAGTGAAGAAGTGGATCATCATCGGCGCGGCCGTCACCCTGGTGCTCGGCCTGGTCGGTTCCGGCTATTTCCTGCTGTCCAGCTTCGGCGGTTCCGGCGGGGAGGAGTTCCTCGGTGAGGCCGCGGTGGACGTCGGCGGCGCGCCGATCGACGTGGAACTGGGCACGGTCAGCTCCCTGCTGGTGCTCGACGCCACGGTGCGGCCGGAGCCGGGCAAGGCGCTCAAGGCCCCTCGGGGCGGGACCGTCACCCACCTGTGGCTGAACGACGGTGACGCGGTGGAACAGGGCGCCCCGATCCTCAACGTGAGGGTGCCCGCCGACACCGCCGCGGCCACAGGCGAGGAGGACGGGGACGACGCTCCCGCCTTCACCGAGGTCTCCCTGTACGCGCCCGCCGACGGGACGATCAAGGGCATGGGCGAGGTGCAGGTCGGCGACGTCCTGGAACCCGGCGCGGCCGTGGCGACCGTCGCCCCGGACCGGTTCCGCGCGGTGGCCACGGTCCCCGCGAACGACCTGTACCGGCTCTACGACGACCCCGACGACATCATGCTGAAGATCGACAAGGGTCCGCCCGCCGCCGCGTGCGCGTTCATCTCGCTGGGTTCCGCCGAGGGCGGCGCTCCCGCGGGCCAGGGCGAGGAGGACGAGTTCCCGGGTGGGACCGAGGGCGGCGGTGGCGGCGCCGAGCTGTCCTGCCGGGTCCCCACCGACCTCCAGGTGTTCGACGGCGTGCGGGGGCAGATGTCGGTGAGCACCGGTGAGGCCGAGGACGTGGTGGTCATCCCGGTGACCGCCGTGCGCGGCACCTCCGAGGAGGGCGAGGTGCTCGTGGTGGCCGAGGACGGTACCGAGGAGCCCCGTGAGGTTTCTCTGGGCCTGTCCGACGGCCAGCTCGTCGAGGTCACCGATGGTCTGGAGGCGGGCGACACCATCTTGGACCCGGTGCCGCTCGACCCGCGCTTCGACGTCCCCGGGGCCGAGTCCCAGGAGGACCTCGACGAAGAGCTCTACGGGATCGGTGGCTAGATGACCTCCGACGCTCCCTCTCCCGTGGTCGTGAACACGCGCCCGACCGGTTCACCGCTCCTCCAGGTGAGGAACCTCTCCAGGCACTTCATGGTGTCGGGCACCCGGATCGACGTGCTGCACGACTGCACCTTCGACGTCGCCCGGGGCGAGGTCGTGGCCATCATGGGCCAGTCCGGCTCGGGCAAGTCGACCCTGCTGAACGTCCTGGGGCTGCTGGACAGGCCCAGCGCCGGCTCCTACGTGTTCGACGGCGTGGAGACCACCCCCCTGCGCGAGGGACGCGTGTCACGGCTGCGGGGGGACGGCATCGGGTTCGTGTTCCAGCAGTTCCACCTGTTGGAACGACGCTCGGCCCTGGCCAACGTCAGCGTGCCGATGGTGCTCGGCGGTGTGCCGGTTCTGCGCCGCCGCAGCCGCTCCAAGGAACTGCTGGAGTCGGTGGGACTGGGGCACCGCCTCCACTCCCAGCCGCACCAGCTGTCCGGCGGTGAGCAGCAGCGTGTGGCCCTGGCGCGCGCGCTGAGCCGTGAACCCTCACTGATCCTCGCCGACGAGCCCACGGGCGCTCTGGACGCGGCCAGCAGCACCATGATCATGGACCAGCTGATCGGCCAGGCCCGGGTGCGCGACGCAGCGGTCGTCGTGGTGACCCACGACCCCAAGGTCGCCGAGCGGGCCGACCGCATGGTGGTGCTCTTGGAGGGCCGCACCCACTGAACCGTTCGCCGGTGCCGTCCCTTCCCAAGGCGGCACCGGCGAACCTTCGTTGCGTATTCCGCAAGTCGGGCACACGAAGAAGCGCCGGGTGGATTTCTCCACCCGGCGCTTCTTTATCTTGGTAGCGGGGACAGGATTTGAACCTGCGACCTCTGGGTTATGAGCCCAGCGAGCTACCGAACTGCTCCACCCCGCGTCGTTGTGATCTCTACTTTAGGGCCTTTCGCCCCAGGTGGCAAATCGGTTTTTTTGGAGCTAAACCGATCGGAGATCCACCCGTTAGTCCTGGTCAGCTTCCCGACCGGGCCTATTGGCTACTCTACCAGGCTTTCCTCGCGGTCCGCACCGGCATTTTCGCCGCGCACACACATTGGCGGCCAAAGAGCCACCGATATGCGCTTCCCGAAACACCCGCCGAAGCGGATGGGCCAGGAAAAGCACCGGACCCGGGATTTCTCCCGGGTCCGATCTTGGTAGCGGGGACAGGATTTGAACCTGCGACCTCTGGGTTATGAGCCCAGCGAGCTACCGAACTGCTCCACCCCGCGTCGTTGTGTCTTCAGATTAGCGCGCCCCGGCGGGAAAGCCAAATCGACCTGCGCGGGCGCTCCTCTGCCCCGTCCGTGCCCCGTTCCCGGTGAGGTCCGGAGGGCCCACGGGGTCCCGACACGGGAACGGGGCGGGACCCCGGAAGGTCCCGCCCCGTCGTACTCGGCGCCCCAGTGGGCGGACGGTACGGCTACGGACTAGTCGCCCGCGGCCTCCTCAAGGGCCTCAAGAGCCTCACGCAGGCGCTCGTTGGCCTCGTCGTTGGACTCCTGGGCTTCCTCCCAGGCCTCCACGGCCTCGTTGAGGGCCTCGGTGAGGTCGCTGGGCTCGCTGTCGCCCGAACCGGCCTCGGAGGTCTCCTCCTCCTCGGTGCCCTGCTCGGCGTCCGGGTCCGGCAGCGGACCCTCGCCGCCCTCGAACAGGTTGTTCAGCGCGTCCTGGAGGTTGCTGCCGATGGCGACCTCCTCACCGAATCCGACCATGACCTGCTGGAGCAGCGGGAAGGACGCCGCTCCGCCGCCACCGGCCTGCACGTAGAGGGGCTCCACGTAGAGCAGACCGCCCGCGAACGGCAGGGTCAGCAGGTTGCCTCGGGTCACCTCGGCGTTGGACTGCTCCAGCGGGAGCAGGACCTCACGCACGTCGGCGTCCGAGTCGAACGCGTTCTGCACCTGCCCGGGACCGAAGATCACCGTGCTCCGGGGCAGCTCCAGCAGCTTCAGCTTCCCGTACTCCTCGGACTCCGGGTTGCTGTCCACCGCCATGAACGCGGCCAGGTTCTCACGGTTGTTCGGCACGAACGTGGTGGTCAGCGAGAAGCTGGGCTCTTCCGAACCGGGGAAGTTGATGGTCTGGCGGTAGGGCGGCTCGGAGACCTCGCCCTCCCGGGTCGGGTCGTTGGGAACCGACCAGAAGTCCTGACCACCGTAGTAGGACGCGGCGTCCGTCACGTGGTACTCGCGCATGATCTCGCGCTGCACCTTGAACAGGTCGTCCGGGTAGCGCAGGTGCTGGATGAGCTCCTCGCTCATCTCGTCCTTGTTGACCACCGTGCCCGGGAAGGCGCCCTCCCAGGTCCTGAGGACGGGGTCCTCGTCGTCCCAGCCGTACAGGGTGACGGTGCCGTCGTAGGCGTCGACGGTGGCCTTCACCGAGTTGCGGATGTAATTGACCTCGTTGCCCGGCAGCGCGCCGACCTGCTGCGCCGAACCGTCGGTGAAGGTGTCGGTCACCGCCTGCGTGAAGTCGACCCGGTTGGCGTACGGGTAGCCGTCCGAGGTGGTGTAGCCGTCGACGATCCACACGACCTTGCCGTCCACGACCGCCGGGTAGGGGCGGCTGTCGACGGTGAGGAACGGGGCGACCTTCTCCACGCGGTCCAGCGGGTCGCGCTCGTAGATGATCCGCGAGTCGCTCGTGATCGCGCTGTTGAGCAGGATGCTCGTTTCCTGGTACTTGATCGCGTACAGGATGCGGTCGAAGAAGTTGTTCAGCGGCACGCCGCCGTCACCGTCGTAGCGGTTGTAGGCCTGCGAACCGCCTGCCGGGTCCTCCTCGGCGTTCTCCTCGGTGGCCTCGGCGTCCTCCGCCGGGGCCTCTTCTCCGCCGTCCTGGCCGTCCGAGGGCGCACGCGCCTCGTCCGGACTCGGGCTGGCATCGACCGCGTCCTCGAGCGTGGGGACGTCGGGCTCGTCCGAGGCGGGGTCGACCGGGTAGTCGTACTCCTCCTCGGCCTCGACGATCACGTAGTCGGCGCCCTCGCGGCCGTAGTAGATCCTCGGCTCGTACTCGCCGACGACCTCGCTCAGCTCACCGCGCGGCGGGATGTTGTACTCGGTGAAGACCGGGCGGCCCTCGTTGTCGATCAGGTTGCCCGCGGCGGCGACCATGCCGAAGCCGTGGGTGTAGATCAGGTGGCGGTTGAGCCAGTTGTCCTGGTCGGCGGGCGGGCCGTCCAGTTCACGCACGGCGACGATCGTGTCGATCAGGTTGCCGTCGGCGTCCGGGTAGCGGTCCACCTCCAGCACGTCCGGGAACTGGTAGAAGCCACGGACCTGCTGCATCTGCTGGAAGGTCTGCGAGACCACGGCCGGGTCGGCCAGACGCACGCTCGGGATCGTGTCGGCCTCGGCCGCCAGTTCCTGGGGCGTGAGCTCCGTGGTGGCGTCGTAGGTCTCCACCTCGGCGTCGGCGATCCCGTACGCCTCGCGCGTGCTCTCGATGTTGCGCTCGATGTAGGGGCTCTCCAGGCGCTGCTCGTTCGGGCTGACCTGGAAGCGCTGGACGATCTCGGGGTAGGCCACACCGACGACCACGCCGGACAGCACCAGCAGTCCGAGGGAGGCCACCGGGATCATCGTGTTCTTGAAGGCGATGTTGGCGAAGAACAGGACGGCGCAGATGACCGAGATGACCGTGAGGATGGTCAGTGCGGTCTTGACCGCGTTCACGTCCGTGTAGGAGGCACCGAAGGTGTAGCCCCGGTCGGAGAAGACCAGCCCGTAGCGGTCCAGCCAGTAGGAGCCCGCGCGCAGCAGCACGAACAGGCCCAGCAGCACCGACAGGTGCACGCGGGCGGCGGGGGTGGCGCGCTGCCCGGAGTCGTTCTGGAGGCGGACCCCGCCGTACAGGTAGTGCACGATCACGGCGGCGATGAACGCCAGGATGACGGCCGCGTACAGGTAGCCGAGCAGGATGCGCAGGAACGGGTAGGTGAACGCGAAGAACGCGATGTCCATGCCGAACTCGGGGTCGTTCACCCCGAAGTCCACGCCGTTGACGAACTGGAGGTAGGAGCGCCAGTCACCGCTGGCGGCCGCGCCGGCCAGGAGCGCCAGGGCGCCGACCGCGATCCAGAAGAAGAGCTTGCGGTGCGGGTCGATGGACTGCCGGTAGCGGTCCAGGCCCTGCTGCTCCAGACTCATCGGTCTGATACCGGGCCGGGCCCGGTAGGCGAAGAAGATACTCGCGCCGACGATGACGGCCATCACGAGTGCCGCGACGGCGAAGAGCAGGACTCGGGTCCACAGTTCGGTCAGGAAGACCGAGGTGTAACCGACGGAACTGAACCACTTGTAGTCGGTCCAGAAGTTCGCGGCGAACATCAGTCCCGCGATGATGACGACCACGGTCGCCGCGACTGGCGCGAGCAACCTTGATCGGCGAGGCATACGCGCAGGTGGTGCGCCGGGCGATCGGAAGCTCACGCCTCCCCCTCGTTCTGGCTTGGTAGGTGCGTTGGTTGCGCGTGTGGCGCCTTCATTACTGAAAACTTAATCGGTGGCCGTCAGGTTCCCGAAATCGCCCTCCACCCGGTGACAAGGCTGCATCGTTGGTGTATCGGAGTCGCATCCTGAGGGCACGGTGCGACCCTACTGCCGCCGAACGGGCCCGGCGAGGTTCCCACATCGGCGACCATGGAAACGTGTCGAACATTCGCGAAGCAGTCATGGACCTGGAACGCCACGCCGCCGAGCAGGGGTGGGACCGCCCTTTGGGGCTGTACGCCCTGGTCCCCACCTCGGAGCTGCTGGCGGCGGAGCCCGCGCTGGCGAGTCTGCTGGGGATCGACTCCCCGGCCGACCCCGACGAGCTGACCCCGGTCGAGCAGGAGGCGCTGTCTCCGGACGTGCCGCTTGAGGAGGCGCTGGGGCGCATGCTGTGGCCCGAGGGCGTGGCCGGGTGCGCGCTGGTCATGGAGCGCCTGGTGGTGAAGGGCTCGGACGAGACCCTGGCCGCCGGGGAGGACCCCTCCGCCTCCGGCAAGGAGACCGAGGAGATCCGCATGGTCGCGGGTGTGCTGCGGAACGGTTCGCGGCACTGCGCCATGCGGATGCGCAGCCACGACACCGAGTCCGAGGTGCTCAACGGCCCTGACCTGATCCCCGCCCTGACCTCCGCGCTGGCGCTCACCCTCGACCTGGACGAGGAGCTCCCCCAGAAGGAGAGCTGACCCCCACCCGTACGAAAGGACCCCCGGACCGCACGGTCCGGGGGTCCTCCCATGTGCTCTTGCTGCTCACTCGGCTTCGCAGCGGGGCAGTTCGCCCTCTCCGCCCCGGATGACGTCCAGGGCGTCCATGGCGTCGGTGAGGGTCTCGACCCGGACGACGTCGAGGTCGCCGTAGGCGGCGGACTGGGAGACCTGGGAGCAGCTGTCGGCGGCGACGAAGAAGTACTCGGCGCCGTCGCGCTTGGCGCTGACCATCTTCTGCGGGATGCCGCTGATCCCGCCGACCTGGCCGTCGGAGGAGATGGTGCCGGAGCCCGCGATGCTGGCCCCTCCGGTGATGCTCTCCTCGCTGAGCCGGTCGATGATCCCGAGGGCGAACATCATGCCCGCGCTGGGTCCGCCGATCTCGCCCACGGAGATGGAGACGTCGACGGGGAAGTCCATGTCGTCGGCGATGAGGACGCCCACCGCGGCGTTGCCCTCGTCACCCTCGACGGTGTCCATCTCGACCTCGACCTCGTCGCCGTCGCGGTCCAGGACGAGCCCGACCGGTTCGCCGGGGGCGCGGTCGCCGACCCGGTCCACCACGTAGGAGCTGCCCACGAGTTCCTCGGTGTCGGTTCCACTGGTGTGCGTGGGGACCTTCTCGCCGTCCACCTCGATGATGCGGTCTCCCGGCTCGACGACCCCGTCTGCGGGCATGTCCGGGACGGTGTCGGCGACCAGCGGGATCGCCTCGTAGTCGATGTTGAGCTGGTTGAGTGCCGCGGCGGTGGCGTCGGTCTGCGAGTCGTTCATCTGGAGGGACTGCCGCTCGGTGACCTCCTCGGGGGACCGCCCGGCCGGGAACAGGAGTTCCTCGGGCAGCACCGCCTGGCTCGGTGAGAGCCAGGCCGTCACGAGGGTGAAGAGGTTGAGCCGGTGGTCGGGGCCGCCCGCGTACTGGACGGTCACCATGGAGAGCGATCCGTCGTGCTCGTAGTTCTCGGCGCCCTCGACACCGATGACGGGCTCGCCGCCCTCCTGCTGTCCCAGAGTGTCCAGCGTGACGCCCGGGGCCGCGACGAGGTAGGGCATGGGCAGGAAGAGGCTGCCGTACCCGAGCCCGGCAAGCAGGACGAGAGCGGCTACAAGGGTCATGACACGACGAACCATGCTGACACCTTAGAGCCCTCCGGGACCTGGAGGGTGGACTCAGGGCGAGCCGACCCACTCCGTCCCGCCGTCCTCGAAGGCCTGGTTCTTCCAGATGGGCACCTGGGCCTTGAGGTCGTCGATGAGCCTGCGACAGGCCGCGAAGGCCTCCTCGCGGTGGGCTGCGGAGGCCGCGACGACCACGGCGAGGTCCCCGATCTCCAGGTCTCCGACGCGGTGCGTGGCGGCCATCCGCACGACCGGTCGGCCCGGTGCCGTGGTGTCGTTCAGCACCTTCTCCATGACGACACGCAACTGCGCCTCGACGGAGGGGTGTGCCGAGTAGGACAGGGCGGCGACGTCGCGCCCGTGGTCGTGGTCGCGCACCGTGCCGATGAAGACGGCGGTGCCGCCCGCCCTGGGATCGGACACGGCCGCCAGGACCTCGTCGACGGACAGGGGCGTGTCGCGTACGGCCGCGAGAGTGATCTGTTCCACCTGGAAACCGTATCAAGCGGTCGGATCAGGACTTCCCACGCTTGCGCAGGTGGCGGATGGCGGCGGCGGTCCCGATGGCCGCGGCCGCCGCACCGGCCGCACCGGCGGCGGTGATGGTGACCTCCTTGCGGCCGAGGCTGCGCCCCGCGATCGCGTGCTTGCCGCTCTTGGACTCCAGGAGGACGGCCAGCGCGGACTCGTTGTCGTGGGCGGGCTTCCATCCGGCCTCGCGCAGGGACGCGCCGTCCACCACGCACGGGTAGACGAGGAACTTGATCTCGCCCGCGGCGGCCGGGGTGATGCGGGCCTGGTGCAGGCGGCGGACGGCCCCGAAGGCGAGGTTGGCGGGGACCTCGAAGTGCTTCATCCCGGCGATCTCCTCCACCTCCCCCTGGGTGAGGGAGCCCTCGCTGCCCACGGCGACCACGCCGTCGGTGCCGGTCACGTCGTGCAGTGCGCAGTGGGCGAGCGCGGAGGCGAGGTCGTCCTCGTGACAGAACT
Source organism: Nocardiopsis sp. SBT366 (assembly GCF_001083815.1). Lineage (NCBI taxonomy): Bacteria > Bacillati > Actinomycetota > Actinomycetes > Streptosporangiales > Nocardiopsidaceae > Nocardiopsis > Nocardiopsis sp. SBT366. Next base: position 45,566 of record NZ_LAVM01000032.1, read on the forward strand.
GCCAGTGTTGCTCGTGGCCCTTGACGGTGAGGAGCCGGGGCGCGGAGAAGTGGCGGCTGAGGAGGGTGTCCAGTTCGGGGCCGACGAGCGGCGCCGGTCGCACCACGGTGACGCTCAGGCCGGGGTGGGCTCGGCGGGCCCGCTCGGCCAGCTCCTCGACCTCGGCGAAGTCTCCCATGAGCCCCTCGCTGTTGTCCGAGACGCGGGTGGCGTTCTCGGGCAGGGGCACCGGGTTGTCGGGGGCGGCGCCGTAGACCATGGTGCTGGTGATGAGGAGGACTCTGGGTACGCCCGACGCGGCGGCGGCCGTCAGCACGGTCTGGGCGGCCCGGATGTTGTGGGCCCGGCGCGAGGACGGCCGGGTCTCCAGGGAGCGGTCGTCGGCGGTGTGCACGAGGACGTCGATCCCGTGCAGACGCGAGACCAGCCCGGGGTCCTGGACGTCGGCGATGCGCCAGGTCACGCCGCGCAGGTCGGCGAACTGGTCGTCGATCGCCACGACCTCGCGAGCGGAGATGGAACCTTCTGGCGTGGCCAGGCGTTGCACGAGGAGTCGGCCCACTCCGGAGGCGGCACCGGTGACCGCCACCACCATGCCCGCCCTATCCGAGGGGCTGTGCTGTGGGCGAACCTGGCTGCTTTCGGTATTCACTCCGGGCGACTCCCAGCTAACGTGACAGTGGAGACCAAACCTAATCCTGCCTGAGGTCTGATTGTGAGCGACCTGCCTTTCGGTTTCAGCATGCCGAACGATCCCGATGACGAGTCCGGACGCCGTTCAGGCGACTCCGGCTCGGGTGCCGGCAGCGGCGGCCCGGGCGGGGGGAACCCCGGAATGCCGGACGGATTCCCGTTCGGCGACCCGCAACAGATGGCCAACATGCTCCGCCAGTTCGCGGACATGATGTCGTCCCAGCCCGCCCCCGGTGCGCCGGAGGCCGGCCAGACGTCCTCGACGTCCGGCATCAACTGGGACATGGCCAAGAACATCGCGCGGCACGCGGTGTCCCAGAAGGGGGACCCGAGCGTGCCGCCCGCCGACTACGCACGGATCGAGGAGGCACTGCGCCTCGCCGACCTGTGGCTCGACCAGGCTACCGACCTGCCCTCGGGGCTCCAGACCGCCCAGGCCTGGAGCCGGTCGGAGTGGATCGAGAAGACGATGGACTCGTGGGCGCAGCTGTGCGACCCACTGACCGCCAAGACGGTCCAGGCCATGGGGCAGAACCTCCCTGAGGAGATGGCTTCCATGGCCGGTCCGCTGCTGGGGATGATCCAGCAGATGGGCGGCATGATGGTCGGCCAGCAGGCCGGTCAGGCCATCGGTGAGCTCGCCCAGGAAGTGATCGGAACCACCGATATCGGTCTTCCGCTCGCAGGTGAGGGCAACGCCGCGCTGCTGCCCTCGGGGGTGGCCCGCTTCAGTGAGGGCCTCGAGATCCCCGAGGACGAGGTGCGCCTCTACCTCGCCGCGCGCGAGGCGGCCGTTCACCGGCTGTACGCGCACGTGCCGTGGCTGCGTTCCCACGTGTCACGGCTGGTCGAGGAGTACGCGGCCGGGATGTCCTTCGACGTCAGCGGCCTGGAGGACAAGCTCGGCGAAGTCGACCTCTCCAACCCCGAGGCGCTCCAGGAGGCCCTGTCCGGCGGCATGGGCACCGAGGGTCTGCTCCAGCCGGAGGACACCCCCCAGCAGAAGGCCGCGCTGAAGCGCCTGGAGACCACCCTCGCCCTGATCGAGGGCTGGGTGGCGACCGTGGTGTCCTCGGCCGTGTCCGAGCGCCTGCCGCAGTCCGGCGCGCTCGCGGAGACCACCCGGCGCCGCCGCGCCACCGGTGGGCCCGCCGAGCACACCTTCGCCGCCCTGGTCGGCCTGGAGCTTCGTCCGCGCCGTCTGCGTGAGGCGGGGGCGCTGTGGGCCGCGCTGGAGGAGGCCCGGGGAGTGGAGGGCCGGGACGCCGTGTGGCACCACCCGGACCTGATGCCCACCGCCGACGACCTGGACGACCCGGACGGGTTCGTGAACGGACGCGGCGAGTTCGAGGGCACGGACTTCGACATCTCGTCGCTGACCGACCCGGACGGCTCCGAGCGGCCCCGGCCCGGCGACGACGACGAGGACGGCAAGTAGGTGGGCCTGCACTCCGACGCGCGCTCGGTGCTGGACGCGTGGACCGCGCCCGACGCCGGGCAGGAGGAGCTGCGCCGCTCCTACCTCGACCACCTCGACGCCCACGGCGACGCCATGTGGCGCTCCTGCCTGCCCGGTCACCTGACCGCGAGTTCGGCGATCGTGTCCGACGACGGTTCCCGGGTGGCACTGGTGCTGCACCGGGTCCACCGGATGTGGTTGCAGACCGGCGGCCACTGCGAGACCGAGGACGCCACCCTGGGCGGCGCCGCCATGCGGGAGGCCACCGAGGAGTCCGGGATCCGGGGTCTGACCCTGCTGCCGGAGCCGGTGCGGCTGGACCGCCACGCGGTGCCGTGCGGCGGGGGCAGCTTCCACCTGGACGTGCAGTACGCGGCGGTGGCCCCGGCCGACGCCGTGCTGGTCCGCGATCCGGACGAGTCCGCCGGTCTGGACTGGTTCCCGGTGGGCGACCTGCCCGAGCCCAGTGACGACTCCGTCCGGGCCCTGGTCGACGCCGCCGTACTCGCGGTCCGCGCGCACCGGCGGATCAACGCCACGAGCTGAATCGCGCCGAGGAGGCCCGCCCGGAGAGTACTCCGGACGGGCCTCCTTCGTGGGTACCGAGTCCGATGACGGCCGACCGGTCGTGGACGCCACAAGGAGACGGGAAAGACCATGAACCACCGGCGCGCTGCGAGGCGTTCGCAGTGTCTCTGATCACCGTGCTGGGCCTCCTGGGCGGGCTGGTCCTGGTCGTGCTGGCCAAGCGGGCCCGCAAGGCCGCCGAGCGGCTCCTGGCCGACGAACGCTCGGGGCTGGTGGGGCCGCGTGAGGTCGCACGCGCCCGGGTGGAGCAGAAACGGCGGTCGCTGCGGCTGGGCCAGATGGTCTGCGGATTCATGGGAGTGCTGCTGGTGGCGGTCCTGGGGCGGGCCGCCGTCTCCGGCGCGTGGGGCGGGACCACCCTCTACTACGCCGCCGTGTTCGGGGTGCTGCTCGTGGTGAGCGCCCTGGTCCTGGCGCGCGTCGCGGCCGACGTCAGGGCCGCCGAACAGGAACTCGACGCGTCGGGCGGCTGAGCGGGCGGGAACGGCATGGGAGTTCCGAGCCACTACGGCACGGAAGCAGGCCCCTACTCCTCGAAGGCGACCTCGTCGGGTTCGAGAGCCTCTGGGGGCTCCCCGTGGTCGCAGTCCGAGCGGCTGCCCGCGCTGAACCCCTCCAGGTAGCCGCGGGCCCGGTCTGCCTTGGGGTAGCGGCGGACCAGCTCCCAGAAGTCGCGGCCGTGATGCGGGATGCGCAGGTGCGCGAGCTCGTGCACGAGGACGTAGTCCACCACCCAGGAGGGCATCCCAGCGACGCGGCGGGAGATGCGGATGCTGCGGGTGTCCGGGGTGCACGAACCCCAGCGGGAGTTCTGGTTGTCGACCCAGCGGACGCTCTCGGGCAGGTGCGACCCGTCCAGGTAGCGTTCGGCCAGTTCCACCGCGCGGTCCTGGAGCTCCCGGTCACCGGGGTGCCTCCGGCCCTCTCGGGCCTGGAGCTTTTGCAGCATCTGGTTCACCCAGCGCTTTTCCTCTGCGCGGGAGAACGTCGCGGGCACGAGGACGACCGTGGTGTCCCCGTCCCTGTAGGCCGACACGGTGCGGCGGCGACGAGGACTGCGTCGTACCTCGACTTTGGTGTTCGAGGGCACAATGTTTACGGTATCCGAGGGAGGCCCTCTCGAACAGGTGTGGGTTGTCCGGATATGTGATTTCTTTCGCGCCGTGTCCGGCCCGGGTGTTCGCGGGGCGAAACGGGGTCCCGTCACGGATTCCCCTCTGACCAGGGGGCTTCGGGCCTGGTGAGAGGGCACATACCGGGGCTGGATTCGGGGGCCGCTGGCGGTTTTGGTTACACAAACGAGACCGAACGGCGCGCTCCGGGCGCCCTTCGGTCTCGTCTGTTCACTCACCCGTCAGTCGGCGTCAACACAGCCGTGACCACGCGATTTCCATGATCGCCTGCTCCGCACGACGCTCCTCGCGCTGACGGGCGCGCAGCTGTCGGGCTCCGAGACGTCTGATCTGACGCTCGCGCGGCTCCTCGTCGGTCCGCTCCACCATCTGCATGAGTTCCTGCATCATCGTTTCGAGTCCTTCGGTTTCGTTGGTTCCAGGGGTGGTTCAGGCCGCTACCGGGGCGGGGTTCTTGCGGGGACGGCCACGCGGACGCTTGCGCGCCACGACCTGACCGGAGACGAGCAGCTGCCCGCCCCAGACGCCCCACGGCTCACGCCGTTCGAGAGCGTCCGCCAGGCACTGCTCCCTGATGGGGCAGGAACCGCAGATCGCCTTGGCCGCCTCGACCTCCGCGGGGGACTCCGCGAAGAACAGGTCCGGCTCCATACGGCAGGGGATTTCGACCTCGCCCAGCTGGGGCGCTTCCAGGACCGACGCGAGCATCGGTGCCCTCCAAGATCTTTGATCGTTCGTACAACGCGGTCGGTGTTCAGTCACCGGAACGGGTCCGGTGAGGGACTCGGACTTGCGATGCCGCCGCCTTCTCCCTCGTCCCTGGGGGACGGAGAGCCAACGGAGATACAAAGAAAGCCGCGGCCCCTGTGTCGGGGTCCGCGGCCACGGTCGAGGATCTCGGCCTGTGCTGCTCTAGGCCGGAATCTTCCGTGGACACTCCCCCGATGCGCCATAGCGCGGGGTTTCGTGCGATGCCTTGGTGACGCCACCGGTGAACTTGCCGCGATCAAGGGCAGGCTCGGACTCGTGGCGCGGTTCGCCGACGACACCGGATCCGGACACACCGGTCCCCTGGAGCACGGAGCCAGATCCAACGAGCTGGACCATGCCGAGGGCCTGGATGCCGTTCTGGGCGCGCAGGCGACCGCCGATGGTGCTACCGCTCAGGCCGATGCCCGACACGACTCCTGTCGGGAGCGGACGCCAAGCAGCCTCGGAAGCGAGGGTCAACGAGGTCATCGTGTTCATCTCCGTGGTGTTCATTTGATCGGGCACCTCCTTCGAAGTCGGGTACAGGGTCTCGCACCTGTACCGAGAGCGGCTGGTTCGACGAGTACACACTACGGGCCGCTCACAAAGATCGGCAACCTATTTTTGACCTGGGAAAACGTCCGCATCCGGCCAGAACCCGACGGGAATGGCGAAGGGCCCGGGAGCGTTGCTCCCGGGCCCTTCGCGAACTCCCCTAGGACCAGCCCTCCGCGTCCACGACGCGGATCATGCCCTCCTGCACAACGGAGCAGACGAGTTGTCCGTCACGGGTGTAGACGAGGCCGCGCGCCAGCCCACGAGCGCCCTGGGCTGTCGGTGACTCCTGTGCGTACAGGAGCCACTCGTCGGCGCGGAACGGCCGGTGGAACCACATCGCGTGGTCGAGGCTGGCCATGGCTATGCCCGCGAACGACCTGCCGTGCCGCAGCAGCACCGTGTCCAGCAGGGTCATGTCCGAGGCGTACGTCATGAGGCACACCTGGGTGAGGCGGTCGTCCGGCAGTTCGCCGTCCACCTTGAACCACACCGGGTTGCTGGCCGTGCGCAGGTCGGGGTCGCGTTCGGCCTCGAACGACATCGCACCCACCGGACGCGTCTCGATGGGGTGCCACTGCACGAAGTTGGGCACCTTCCCGAACGCCTCGCGCAGCCGCTCCCGGGTGCTGAGCAGGTCCTCCGGCGGCGGCACGTCCGGCATGGGGATCTGGTGGTCGAGCCCGGGCTCCTCCTTGTGGAAGGAGGCCGAGAGCGTGAAGATCGGCTTGCCGTGCTGGACGGCCACGACCCGGCGGGTGGTGAACGAACGCCCGTCGCGGACCCGGTCGACCTCGTACACGATCGGCACGGTGGGGTCGCCGGGCCGTATGAAGTAGGCGTGCAGGGAGTGCACGTACCGTTCGGCGGGCACCGTCCGCCCCGCCGCCACGAGCGCCTGACCGGCGACCAGACCGCCGAAGACCCGCTGCGGTCCCTCCGCGGGGCTGATCCCCCGGAAGATGTTGACCTCGATCCGCTCCAGATCAAGGACCCTCAGCAGGTCGGCCAGCGACTGGCCCCTGAGTTCGGCGTCGTGTTCACTCATCCTCGTCCTCTCCGTCCCCGGCCTCCCCCGCCGGTTCCCTCCCCGCGACCAGCGCGAGCACCGCCTCACCGTAGCGGTCCAGCTTGGTCGGACCCACCCCGGACACCGCCGTGAGCTGGGAAACGCTGGAGGGCTCCTGCTCGGCGATGGCCAGGAGGGTGGCGTCGGTGAAGATCACGTAGGCGGGCACCTTCTGCTCCTGGCTGGTGTGCTTGCGCCAGTCACGCAGCCGCTCCAGGAGTGCCTCGTCGTAGGTGGAGGGGCAGTCGAGGCAGCGGCCCAGCTTGCGTTCGGTGGCGTCGGAGACCACGTTGGAGCAGACCCGGCAGCGCACCACGCCGCCCTTGCGGCGCTCGCGGCGGTTGGCGGTGGAGGGCGAGGCGGGACGGAGTCCGTCGAGGAACCGGGAGGGCTTGCGGCTCTTGCGGCCGCCCGGGGAGCGCGAGAGCGACCAGGACATGGCCAGGTGTTCGCGGGCGCGGGTGACCCCCACGTAGAAGAGCCTGCGCTCCTCTTCCACCTGTTCGTCGGTCTCGGCGTAGATGATCGGGATCATGCCTTCGGTGAGGCCCACGAGGAAGACGGCGTCCCACTCCAAACCCTTGGCGGAGTGCAGGGAGGCGATGGTCACGCCCTCGAACCCGGGGGCGTGCTCGGTGGCCATACGCGTCTCCAGCTCCTCGACGAACGCGCCCATGGTGGCGGCGCGCCCGTCGGGGCCGGGTTTGGCCGCCATGTCCTCGGCGAGCTGGGCGAGCGCGGACAGCGACTCCCAGCGTTCCCGGGCCTGGCGGCCCTCGGGGGCGCTGTCGGTGAGTCCCATCTGGGAGAGCAGGCTCCGCACCGTCGCGACCAGGGGTTCGGCCACCTCGTCGGCGGCGCCGTGCCGGGCCCCGCGCAGCGTGTGCACGGCCTGCTTGATCTCGGGGCGCTCGAAGAAGCGGGTGGTACCGCGCACCGTGAACGGGACGCCCTCGTCCGCGAGCGCCTGCTCGTAGGAGGCCGACTGGGAGTTGGTGCGCACCAGCACCGCGATCTGGCTGGCCGGGGTGCCGTCCTCCAGCAGGACGCTGATCTTGCGGGCGACCCCGGTGGCCTCGGCCGGCTCGTCGTCGTACTCCTGGTACAGGGGGTCCGGGCCGTCGGGGCGCTGCGCCCGCAGGGTGAGGTGGTTGGCGGAGGTGGTGTCCCTGGCCTGCGCGATGACGTGGTTGGCCACCCGCACCACCTGGGGGGTGGAGCGGTAGTCGCGGACCAGCCGGACGACGGTGGCGTGCGGGTAGCGGTTGGCGAACCCGGTGAGATAGCCGGGGGTGGCCCCCGCGAACGAGTAGATGGTCTGGCTGGGGTCGCCGACCACGCACAGGTCGTCGCGGTCGCCCAGCCAGGCGTCCAGGAGGAGCTTCTGGAGCGGGTTGACGTCCTGGAACTCGTCCACGACGAAGTACCGGTACTGGTCGCGGACCCGCTGGGCGATGGCCGGGTACTCGGTGATCATCCCGGCGGTGAGTTCGAGCATGGACTCGAAGTCGAGGAGGTTGTGCTCACGGCACAGCTCCTCGTAGGCCTCGAAGACCCGGGCGACCTCACCGGTGTTCATCGGGGCCTGCCGCCCTGCCTTGGCCACGGCCTTGTCGTAGTCGCTGGGGCGCACCTGGGTGACCTTCGCCCACTCGATCTCGCTTGCGAGGTCGCGCAGCCCGAGCCGGTCCGGCTGCTGACCCACCGAGTTGGCCGCGCGCGCCACCACGGAGAGCTTGCTGTCGATGAGCTTGGGCTTCTCCCCGCCGATCACCTGCGGCCAGAAGAACCCGAGCTGGCGCAGGGCGGCCGCGTGGAAGGTGCGGGCCTGGACCCGGGGGGCGCCCAGGGAGCGGAGCCGACCGCGCATCTCCCCGGCGGCGCGGGCGGTGAAGGTGACCGCGAGGATCTGTTGTTCGGAGACGACCCCGCTGGCGACGGCGTGCGCGATCCGGTGGGTGATGGCCCGGGTCTTCCCCGTTCCGGCACCGGCGAGGATGCACACGGGTCCGCGCAGGGCGCGCGCCGCCTCGGTCTGTTCCGGGTCCAGTCCCTCCAGGACGCGGTCGGGGTCCATGGTGCTCCTGAATCTGGTTGGGGAGGCTGCGTCCGCCGGGGCGGCTGACTCGCCGTGGGCGCACAGTCTCTCAAGTATCGGTCGTCGCCGGGAGCGGATGGGCCGGGTGCGGGTGTCGGCCGCGGCGCCGATCCCGCGAGCTGCGCGAACAGTCCGGGCCACACATTCCAGAACCAGGAGGCCCTGTGAGGCGTCCCACGTTGTGTCGCACGGTCATGGGAAGCGGCGGGACCCCCTTGGTGTTGGAATGGGCGTACCGATCCCCAAACATGACCGTCGACCAGGAAGACGTGAGCGAGATGACGAGTACGGGCACCGAACGATTCACGATGTACAGCACCCCCTGGTGCGGGTACTGCAAGCGCCTCAAGAGCCAGCTCTCCCGTGAGGGCATCGCGGTGCGCGAGGTGAACATCGAGGAGAATCCGGAGGCCGCGGAGTACGTCATGAAGGTCAACAACGGGAACCAGACGGTCCCCACGGTGGTCTTCAGCGACGAGACCGCGATGACCAACCCGTCGCTCGCTCAGGTGAAGAAGAAGTTGGCCGAGCTGTCCTGAGGACGAACGGCGCGGGCCGCCCTGGTGCGGCCCGCGCGGCGGGACCCCTCCCCCTAGGGGTGGACTCCCCCGAGTTCCGTACGGCGGCGAGGTCGGCACCGTAGCGCGGACGATGACGGGGAGTGTTGAGTGGGGGACGATATGAGGCCTCATGACGTGGCGGTCACCGACACGGTGACCGTCGAAGTGGTGCGACGCACCCCGAACGGGTGGCGCGTTGGCACCGAACAGCACGGGCACGAGGCGCCTGACCTGGTCAGCGCCATGGTCCTGGCGGATCTCCTCACGTCCGAGGCGGGGACCGGGCGTCCTCGCACGCAGGCGCCCGGGCGGGCCCCGGAGGGGGCTTCCGAGGTGGAGCGGCTGCGGCACACGATCACGCAGCTGGAGCACGCGCTGCACTCGCGGGTCGTGGTGGAGCAGGCCATCGGAGTCCTGGCGGAGCGGCACACGATGCCGCCTCGCGAGGCGTTCGAAAGACTGCGCTCCTCTGCCAGGTCGCGTGGCAGGAAGGTCGCCGACCTGGCCCAGGACGTGGTGGACAGCAGCACGAGTCCGCTGACCGTCCTTCCGGACGAGCTGACCACGGGGTCCGGTTGAACTTTTCCGGGTGATTCGGCCCGGGTGGACGGGTCCCGTCGGAGCGGGACCCGAGTGTGTGTGCGGCGGGCGTCCGGCGCGGGGGGACGGACGGCCCGCGGTTCCGGTCGGCTCCGCGGGCGCGGCCTATGGCGCCCGGGGGCCGGTGGGGGCGGTGGCGGTCACGTCCCCGCTGTTCACCAGCCTCCGGGAAGCTCCGCTCCGTACCAGTGCTCGATCAGCGTGCGGGCGATGGACACCCTTCCGGGGAGACTGACCTCCTCCGCGTGCACGGCCTCAGCCAGCGCGGCCCGGCTGAACCAGCGGGTCTCGGCGATCTCGTCGTCGGTGCGCTCGGTCTCGCCCACGGCGCGCGCGGTGTAGCCCATCATGAGGCTGCGCGGGAACGGCCACGGCTGCGAGGACACGTAGCGGGGCGACTCCACGACCACGCCCGCCTCCTCCGCGACCTCGCGGATCACCGCCTGTTCGAGGGACTCCCCGGCGTCCACGAACCCAGCCAGCACGGAGAAGCGCCGGGCGTCCCAGTGGGGGTTGTTGCCGAGCAGGCACTCCTCCTGGCCGTCGCGTTCTCGGTGCACCAGCATGATCACGGCCGGGTCCATGCGGGGGAACTGTTCGGTGCCCTCCTCCTCGCAGACGCGGACGTGTCCCGCCTTCTCGATGCGCGTACGGGAGCCGCATCGGGGGCAGAAGCCGTGGCTGGCGTTCCAGTTGGCGAGGGCGATCGCCCGGGTGAACAGGCCGGTGTCGTGGTCGCTGAGGATCGCGCCGACCTCGCGCAGTGACGCGGGTTCGGCCACGGGGTTGGGCTCCAGCTCCTGGTGGGAGCGCACGGCGAAGTAGGCGCGGTCGCCGTCGCTGCCCAGGAGGTAGCGCTCGCCCGGGGGCGCGTGGTGGGGGTCGGTCAGGACCAGTTCCCGGGTCTGCCCGGTGGTGACCAGAGCGCGGGACTGCTTGGCCATGAGCGCCTGCCAGCCGTAGCTGCCGGGTTCACCGCCCTCCAGCACCAGGACCCGGGTGCGGGCGTCGGCCCAGGCCGCGGCCAGCCAGGCGTCGTCGCCCCGACGGTGTCCGGCGGGGTCGACGGTCGATCGGGCGAGCAGGGGTGTGGCTTCGGTTTCCATGGGACCTTCCGACGTGGTGGTCATCCACCAGGTGTAACGCCTTCCGGGGTCCCGCGCACTCCCGTTGGGCAAACACGCGCGGCCGCCGCCCTGGCTGCGGCGGCCGCGAACGGCGGGCGCGGAACCGCCGCGTACGGGCTCAGGCGTCCCTGGCTGCGCCGAGCTCCTCCCACAGGTACGCGGCGCTCTCGGCGCCCTTCAGCAGGAGGGGCATCTCGACCTTCTCGTTGGGGGCGTGGATACGGTCCTCGTTGAGTCCCACGGCCACGAACACCAGCGGCGCCTCGAGGATGTCGGCGATGTCGGCCTCGGGGCCGCTGCCGCCCTCACGGGTGAAGAGCACCTCCTTGCCGAAGGCGCGTCCCATCGCGGAGCGGGCGGCCTTCAGTGCGGTGGAGGAGAGGTCGGAGGCGCAGGCGCGCACGCCGGGGCCGCCGAACTCCAGCTCGGCGCGGACGCCCTCGGGGGTGGCGTCCTCCACGTAGGCGCGGACGCGGTCCTGGATCTCCAGGGGCTCCTGCCCGGGGACGAGGCGGAAGCTGATCTTGGCGTGGGCGGAGCGGGGGACGATGGTCTTGCCGCCCGCGCCGGTGTGGCCGCCCCACATGCCGTTGATCTCGGCGGTGGGCCGGAGCCAGACGCGCTCCAGGGTGCTGTACCCCTTCTCGCCGCGTGCGGCGGTGGAGGCGGCGGTGGCCAGCCACTCCTGCTCGTCGAAGGGCAGCCGGGCGATGAGTTCGCGTTCCTCGGCGCTTGCCTCGACGACACCGTCGTAGAAGCCGGGGATGGCGACGCGGTTGTCGGCGTCGTGCAGGCCGGAGAGCAGGTCGCTCATGATCTTGAGCGGGTTGGGGACGGCACCGCCGAAGGAGCCGCTGTGGAGGTCGCGCTCGGGGCCGTGCAGGCTGATCTCGACGTCCGTGACACCGCGCATGCCCACACACATGGAGGGGGTGTCCGGGGCCCACATGGTGGTGTCGGAGATGACGGCGACGTCGCAGGCCAGACGCTCGCGGTTGGCCTTCATGAGGTCGGCGAAGTGGACGGAGCCGGACTCCTCCTCGCCCTCGACGAGGAGCTTGATGGTGACCGGCGGGGCCTGTGCGCCGGAGGCGGCGAGTGCCGCGCTCACTCCGAGGGCGTGGAAGAGGACCTGGCCCTTGTCGTCGGAGGCACCGCGCGCGTAGAGGGAGGTCCCGCGTTCGGTGGGGACGAAGGGCTCGGTCTCCCACTCGTCGAGGGGGTCGACCGGCTGCACGTCGTGGTGGCCGTAGACGAGCACGGTGGGGGCGGCCGGGTCGGCGGCCGGCCACTCCGCGAACACGGCGGGCAGGCCGGGGGTCTCCCAGACCTCCACGGTGGGGAACCCGGTGGCGGTGAGGTGGTCGGCCAGCCAGCGCGCCGAGCGGCGCACGTCCTCGTGGTGCTCGGGGTCCGCGGAGATCGAGGGGATCGCCAGCCACTCCTTGAGCGAGGTGAGGAACTCGTCCCGGTGGGCCTCGATGTAGGCGCGTGCGTCCATCAGTCGTCCTTCTCCTAGACGTCGTTGTCAGGTTCGACCTTAGACCTGGACAAACAGGACTTGACCTCGTCACCCCTTGTCGCGGGGGTGGCGGCGATCTAATCTGAAACCACATGGTTGTACAGAGTGCGTCCAACGAGGACGAGCGCGTGGACCTGGTGTTCCACGCCCTGTCGGACACCACTCGCCGCGACATCCTCCACCGCTCGGTGGAGGGGGAGCTGTCGGTGACGCGACTGGCCGAGGACTACCCCATGAGCTTCGCGGCGGTGCAGAAGCACGTCGCGGTGCTGGAGCGGGCCGGACTGGTCAGCAAGCACAGGCGAGGCAGGGAACAGCTCGTCCGCACCGAACCCGACGCCCTGCGCCGGGCCCGCGCGGCCCTCGACCGGATCGAGGAGCTGTGGATCGGGCGCATGGACCGCATGGCCCTGCTGGTCACCGAGGACCCCGGGACGGAGCGCCTCGACGAGGCCGAGGCTCCCGGCGCGTAGAACGCGCACCGGCGAGGCACGGGGAACCATCACGAAGGGATCGACCGATGGCTGTCACCAGTGTTGACAAGGACTTCGAGAACCTGACCCTCACGGTCACCTGCGACCTGCCCTCCAGCGTGGAGCGAACCTGGGAGCTGTGGTCGGACCCGCGCCAGCTGGAGCGCTGGTGGGGGCCGCCGACCTACCCGGCGACGGTGGATCGGCACGAGCTCACGCCCGGGGGCGCCGTCACCTACTTCATGACCGGCCCCGAGGGCGACCAGCACCACGGTTGGTGGCTGATCGAGAGGGTGGACGCTCCGCGTTCGCTGGAGTTCACGGACGGTTTTGGCCAGACGCCGGGCGACCCCGGAGACATGCCGGCTGGCACCATGCGGCTGGACGTCGAGGAGCACGGCGACGGTTCCCGGATGACCCTGCGCACCACGTTCCCGACCCATGAGGCGATGGAGCAGATGCTCAACATGGGCATGGCCGAGGGCATGCAGGAGGCCATGGGCCAGATCGAGTCCGTCCTCGCATCCTGACCGACCGAACCAGAGCAGGAGACGCCCCCGTACCGCGACGTCGGTGCGGGGGCGTTCACTCGTCTCGGCCGGGTTGGCCAGCCCCTGGGGCCACCTGCGGGCTCGGGCTGCGGTTCGCGTGCTTTTGTCCCCCACCAGCGCGAACACCCAGGTGAACAGGGAACCTTTTGCTCCGACCGGCACTCTGAGGTCACGGGGAGGGAGAGGCCCGCCCCCACTCGCACAGGAGGCCCGCGTGAGCAACGACCCGCAGATCGCCGCCAGGTTCGGCGATCTCTTCGACGCACTCGACACCAACGGGGACCAGGCGGTGACCTGGGTCGACTACCAGCGGCTCGTGAACCGGTACCTGTCCGGCTACGGCCTGGAGGGGTCGGAGCCCCAGGCCCTGGCGATCCAGGAGGCGTACGAGTCCCTGTGGGGCATGCTGGTGCGGACCTCCGCCGAGGTGCGCCTGGACCGGGACCAGTTCGTGGCCGCCATGCAGGAGGCGTCGGAGGACCGCAGCCGGTCGAACACGGCCGAGGCCGTCGCGGAGGCCGTCTTCGACCTGCTGGACGGCGACGGCGACGGCACCATCAGCCAGGGCGAGTTCCTTGTGTACGCCAAGGCTCTGGGCGCCCGGGAGGACGACGCCCGTGAGCGGTTCGCGCACGTGGACACCGACGGGGACGGCGTCATGAGCCGTGAGGAGTTCGTGCTGTCGGCCCGGCAGTTCCTGTTCGGCGACGACATCGACTCCCCCGGGGGCTTCGTCTTCGGCGTGGTCTAGTTCGCTGGCGGGAATGTGCCCCGGTCAGGCGAACGACGGCGCTCTGACCTGACCGGGGTACGCGGCGACCGGGGTACGCGGTGTCGCGCGGGGATCCGGGGGGGGGGGGGCCGGGGGATCCGGTGGCGAGGGGATCCGGTGGCGGGGACACCGCGCGATCACTCGTGCTCGACACCGTGATCCGAAGAGGATGGCCTGCCATGGGCCGCATTGCCTGTGGGGTCGAGCGCACGTGAGGGCGGCAGGGCTCTCGGAACTCCCGGTGTCCGTCACGGGAGCGGTCGCTCCGCTTTCCGCCTCTCTGCCCTGGCCCGGCGCGGGCCGTACTCGGAAGCCGGTTCCCCTCTCTTCCACGCCAAGGAGCGGCCCCAGGTCTGTGGTGAGCGGTGGGGCGTGTCACGGCTGGTCCAGGTGGGTGACGAAAGCGGCAGCGAGGGAGGGTGCGCCCCCAGGCCTGCAATGGACGGTGGGGCGTGTCGCGGCTGGTCGAGGTGGGTGACGAAAGCGGCGGCGAGGGAGGGTGCGCCCCCAGGCCTGCAATGGACGGTGGGGCGTGTCGCGGCCGGTCCGTGTCAGCGACGGAAAAGCGGCGGCGAGGGAGGGTGCGGCCCCAGACCTGCGGTGGACGGTGGGGCGTGTCGCGGCCGGTCCAGGTGAGTGACGGAAAAGCGGCAGCGAAGACACAAGTGGGGATTCGCCTAGCACACGAACACGACACCCAACGGGTTATCCACAATGGCCGATCGG